>CAIYOV010000322.1 GCA_903927935.1 uncultured Bacteroidota bacterium
CATTTTCAGCTCTTCTCCGTTTTTGGGAATGCGTCCGGCAATTTCAAGTATCAAACCGGCAAGTGTTTCAGATTCACCCTTTACATCTTCAAACGTATCAGCATCTACCTCCATTAAACGGCAGGCATCCGTTAAAGGCGTTTTGCCGTCAAACAAAAAATTCTTTTCATCAACTTTTTTGAAACCGGTTTCGGTCGCTTCATCAAACTCATCGGTAATATCACCCACTACTTCTTCCACAATATCTTCCAGTGTAATAATACCGCAGGTACCTCCGTATTCATCTACCACTACGGCAAGGTGTTTTCTGTTTTGCTGAATTTCGCGTAGCAGGTCATCAATCTTTTTTGTTTCAGGAACAAAGAACGGTTCACGCACCATGCTCTGCCATCCGAACGTTTCATCCTGGTTTAAATGTTCTATCAAATCTTTTATGTTCAGCACGCCTACCACGTTATCGTGATTTTCTTTATAAACCGGATAGCGCGAATAACCATTCTCTTTCACAAAACTCATCAACTCTTTAAAGTTGAAATCGTAATCAATCGAAACCACATCACTTCGCGGCCGCATTACCTGCTTAACCGTAATGTTTCCGAAATGAACAATTCCCTTCAGCAATTTTGCATCATGTTTCGATTCTTTTTTCTCTACCGTAATTTCAATCGCTTTGTTTATTTCTTCAATATCAATTTCGGCATTGTGACGTTTTAATTTTTTCTCTATAAACTGCGTTCCGCCAACCAGAATAAAATTTACGGGCTGCATCAGCTTAATAAGCACATTAAAAAAACCACTCATGGCCCGTGCAATTTTCACTTTGTTATGGGTGGCATAAACTTTCGGAGTGGCTTCGCCAAACAGCACCAGAAAAAAAGTAACAATCAAAACGTTCCAGATAAACTCAATAACATAACCGGGCAAAACAAAACTCCCCAAAACGCAATCCTGAAAGTTGAACATCTTTTTAGTTACGTAGTAGGATGTAACCACCACACCAATGTTTACCAGATTATTACTGACAAGAATGGTCGAGAGAAGATAGCGCGGTTTGTCTAATAATTTTCCAACGCGGTTATCTGCTGCATCTTCACTTTCACGCAAGGCGTCAACCTCTACTTTGCTTAACGAGAAATAGGCAATCTCACTGGCCGACATAATTGCCGAACAAAAAATCAGAACCAGAATAATGCCGTTAGCTATAAAAACAGAAGCAGTAGGCGCATTAAAAAACGTCTGGAGAAAAATAAAGGGAGTACTGACCGAACCGGTATCCAATTTTTATAGTTTATAAAGAAAGAATCCCGCCATTACGCGGGATTCAAAAATCGTTTTTTCTGATAACTAAAATGGCAAATCATCATCCGCAGCCGATGTAGTTGCAGGAGTTTCCTGATTTGAAGATGAAGTAGACGATGAAGAATAATTTCCACCACCACCGGCAGATTCTTTTTTGCTGTCAAGCATTTTAAAACTTTCACAAACCACCTCAGTGATGTAACGTTTGTTGCCGTCTTTATCATCATACGAGCGGGTTTTTATTTTGCCCTCTATATGAACCAAACTGCCTTTCTTCAAATATTTTTCCGCCACCTCAGCTAATTTGGGTGTAGGAATTTTTACGTTATGCCAATCGGTCTGCTCAACTTTGTTGCCTTGTTTGTCTCTGTAACTATCATCAGTTGCAACCGTAAATTCGGCAATTGCGCCACCGTTATCGAAATGTTTTACAACCGGGTCCTTGCCCAGTCTGCCAATTAGAAATACTTTGTTAACCATAGCTCTTGATTTTTGTTAGTGATATAATTTGGGATGTCTAATGTAAGCACTTTTGTTCTAAAAACAAGTGAATCGTTTTAGGAAAAGCATATTTAGAAATCGACTTCAGTTTTACTTTCTGTGTATTGCCCAATGAAAATGATTTAAAATCCTTCAATTCAATTTCAATAAAACGAAAATGAATTTTACGGTGCGAAAGCATCTGGGAAATTTCTTTTGAAGCTGATTCGATAGAAAAATCTTTAGTGTTCAGATGTTCCGCAACCACCTCGTGAATTTTTTTCTTCAACGGTTTTGATGTTTCAATCATGGGCAGTTCATACAAATTTTTCCAGATATCCTTACCCGTTCTTTTTTGAATCACAATTTCTTTATCGCTCTTTATGAGTAGGTAATTAAAGTAGCGGTTCTTGATTTTTGTTCGCTTTTCCCTATAAGGAAGTTGTTCAATCAACGCATGATTCTTAGCTATACAAATTTTATGGAACGGGCAATCCTCGCATTTCGGATTTTTTGGTGAGCAAACCACTCCCCCAAAATCCATGATGGCTTGATTATAGACAGCCGGATTATTTTCATCAATCAGTTCCTGTGCCAGTTGCGCAAACTTCTTTTTGCCTTTAGTGGTATCAAAAGCAGTTTCAATTCCAAAAACACGAGCCAGCACACGAATTACATTTCCATCTACCACTGCTTTCTTTTCACCAAATGCGAAAGAGGCAATAGCTGCGGCAGTGTAATCGCCAACGCCTTTCAGTTTTTTCAGCTCATCAAACGTTCCAGGAAAAATTCCTTTAAAATTCTGTTGAATGTTCTTGGCTGTTTCGTGCAGGTTGCGCGCCCGCGAATAATAACCCAAGCCCTGCCACAGCTTCATCACTTCGTCTTCTTTGGCCTTGGCCAATTGCTTTACGGTAGGGTACTTTTGTTTAAAGCGCAGAAAATACGGCAACCCCTGCTCTACCCGTGTTTGCTGCAAAATAATTTCGCTTAGCCATATGTAATAAGGATTTTTTTCACCCTTCCACGGCATCTCGCGCCTGTTTTCATCTTTATGCCATTTCAGTAAAAGCGCAGCAAACGACTTATTCATCTTCGGCAAACATAAAAGAAAACCCCCTCCGCCATTTATACATATATATAGGGTTCCCCCACCAAATTTTTCATCCACAAAAAAATTCACTGTCATGGAATCTCCGAGGCCTTGTGACTTTTTACGTAAAAAAGACTTGCGAAATGGAGCGTTACAAATCCATTTGCTTCTTTTAAAATATACAGAGCAAATGGATTCACGAACTCCTTTGAAAAATAAATATGATAGTGAGTAAACTAAAACTGTTTGAGTAATGCGTTCCTTATTCCTCCCCTTGGGGAGGTTAGGTGGGGGATGGGTTGCGAGAGTTCCTCCAATTTATCATATATATTTCCGAACGACAAATAAATATTTAAGAATGACCAATGAATATTCTCGAATAGTCATCATTTGTTTCCAAACAAGCAATGTATTTTTATAAACGATGAGAATAATTTTATATACATCCACAAAATATTCTCATAAATGGATAGAATATTTTAATATTAGCATCATATTTTTATGTTTATTGAAAATATTTTTACATTCATGCAAAAATTAATCTCAAAACCCTATATTCACCATCAATTAAATCTCATCAGCTATGCTTTACTGCAATCCCCAAAAAATGTTCGAACTCCGCGGCATCAAAAAGCCGCTTCCCTTTATGGTAAAAAACGGCTTCTCATATAATGTAGCTTGGCGCTACTTCCACGGGCAGGTCACTCGTGCCGATCTCGAGCACATCGAAACCCTTTGCCTACAGCTCAACTGCACTCCCAACGACCTCCTCGAATGGCATCCGGCTAAAGATGTCCCCCAAAATCCATCGCATCCCCTCAACGCACTTCGCCCCAAAACCGACACACAAACCATCACCCAATTACTCTCCGATTTTCCCACCGATAAAATAGAAGAACTCCAAAAAGCAATCCTCGAACTCAAAAACACAACCGACAAATAATTACATCTGTGCATTTGTTTGAAAAAATATTTCTCACCTTTATGCAGTAATTGTAATTTGCACCAATTAAAATCCACGAGCATGAGAAAGGTTGACATAGTAAGCAAAATATCCGATGTAACCGGAGTTCCTAAAACCGATGTACTGATAACGCTGGAAGCTTTTTTTAAAGAAGTTAAGAATCAGGTAAAAAGCGGAGAAAGTGTTTACGTGCGCGGCTTTGGAAGTTTTATACCAAAACTCCGGAAACAAAAAATTGGTAGAATAATCACGCGTGGCGAAAGCATTGTTATTCCCGAACACTACATTCCCGCCTTTAAGCCCGCCAAAATTTTTATGGACCAGGTCAAAAAAAGTCACAAGCCGGGCGAAGAATCTAAAGAAGAAAACAAATAAAATTTTACCAATACAAATTTACGAATAGGTTTGCGGCTAGTTCGTAAACCTATTTTCATTTATATAATGAGCAGAAATCAAATTATAGTCATAGCCTCTTGTGTGGTTTTATGTTTAGGCATCTATCTTTTTGCCGATACTAAAAAGCCGAAAACCGAAAAGACAGCCGAAGGCGGGCACAACACCATGCAGCCCCAGGGTCAACCGGTACCCGAAGCGCTTAACATAGACCAATACATTGCTGAAGTAAACGCAAAAGTTACCGATAAGCCTACTAAAGAAAGAATGGCGAAGTTGTTGGAATCGAAATCCTATAAAGAGTTGATTACAGAATATCAGAAACTCGATAAGCCATTAGCGGTAGCTTATTACTCAGTAAAGATGGCCGAGAAGGATAATAAAGTAGAATCGTTTACCGCTGCTGGCGATTACAATTCCATGCTTATGCGAACCGCGCCAGACGAGAAAGCAAAGAATTTTTTGAACAGCAATGCTATTTCGTGTTATAAAAAGGTAGTTGAATTTGATTCTTCAAACACCACCAATCAAATCCGTTTGGCAGGCGCTTATATGGAAAGTGGAGGTGCGCCTATGCAGGGTGTTTCAATTTTACTGGAGATAGTTCGCAAGGATTCTGCCAATGTAGATGCCCTGCTTATGCTGGGCCGTTTCGGCATTATTTCAGGTCAATACGACAAAGCCATTGCGCGCTTAGAAAAAATTCTATATTTGCGCCCTCAAAATTCCGAAGCGTTGTTGTTGCTTGCAGAAGCATATAACGGGCAGGGAAACAAAACAAAGGCAATAGAAATGCTGGAGCGTTGTAAAAAAACAGTGACCGACCCCGCTGCGAAAAAGGAAATTGAGAGTTATATACAGAGTATTAAAAAGCCTAACGGCTAAACATTAAGAAACAATAAAACACGAGCCATGCCTTGCGGAAAAAAGAGAAAACGTCATAAGATTGCTACGCACAAACGCAAAAAACGTTTGAGAAAGAACCGTCATAAGAAGAAGTAATTCTTCGCGTTGATGCGCGGGTGCCTTCACTCACCCGCGCATCGCTAACGTATTACACTTTCCTTTCCTTTATCGGACCTACCTTACAGCATTTTGAAACATCCTGCCTTGTGCGGGATTAAATTATTTATTGTGAACAAAGAACTCATTATTAACTCAAGCCCCGAGGGCTTTGACATTGCCTTGTTAGAAGACAAGCACCTGACGGAACTCCATCAGGATAGAAACAGCAACCAGTTTACAGTTGGCGACATTTACCTTGGGAAGATTAAAAAAGTAATGCCTGGTCTGAACGCAGCATTTATTGAAGTAGGGCATGAAAAAGATGCCTTTTTACATTACACCGATCTTAGCCCGGACATCCGCTCGGTAATGAAATTTGCGGGGCAGTGTGTGGCCGGAAATGTTTCTCCCGAGCAAATGCTCAGCGGTTTTGAAATGCAGAAAGAGATTGTAAAAACCGGAAATATTAAAGATGTGCTGCAAAACAAAAACCATTTGTTGGTGCAGATTCTGAAAGAACCTATTTCTACTAAAGGTCCACGTTTGACTTGCGAGATTTCATTAGCAGGTAGATTTCTAGTACTGGTTCCTTTCAATGATTCAGTAGGCGTTTCTAAAAAAATTGATTCTGCAGAAGAAAGAAGAAGATTGAAAACTTTAGTAGAAAGTTTAAAGCCGAAGAATTTTGGAGTAATTATAAGAACGGTTGCTGCCGGAAAGAATGCTGCAGAACTCCATCAGGATTTATTGCAGTTGCAAAACAAGTGGCAGGAGATGATGCGTAATCTGAAAGGTGCAGTACCGGTTACCAAAGTACTCAGTGAGATGAACAAAACCACAGGTATTCTCCGCGATTTGCTTTCTCCTCAGTTCAACAAAATTGTAACCAACGATGTAAAGTTGGCGAAAGAAGTAGAAGACTACATTGCACAAATTGCTCCCGAGAAAAAAGATATTGTTCAACGCTATACAGGAACAATTCCAATCTTCGACCATTACGGAATTACCAAACAAATCAAAGCTTCATTCGGCAAAACGGTGAACATGCCGAACGGCAGTTACATTATTATCGAGAAGACAGAAGCTTGTCACGTTATTGATGTGAACAGCGGTCACCGTTCAACCATGGACGGTAATCAGGAAAGTAATGCGCTGAAAGTAAACATGGAGGCAGCAGAAGAAATCGGCAGACAACTTCGCTTGCGCGATCTTGGTGGTATTATCGTGATAGATTTTATTGACATGAAGAATCAGGAGAACAAAAAGACACTCCAGATAAGAATGAAAGAAATAATGGACAGCGACCGCGCTACACATACCATTCTTCCGCTTTCGAAATTTAACCTCATGCAGATTACGCGCGAGCGTGTTCGCCCCGAAATAAATATTGCTACCGCTGAAAGTTGTCCGACTTGCGGAGGAACAGGAGAGATTACTTCATCACTCTTGTTGTTAGATGAAATTGAAAGTGATTTGACTCACTTGCTAACCACACATGCAAAACTCACTTTGTATTGTCACCCGATAGTCGGAGCATACTTACGTAAAGGATTTCCATCGCTGCGTGTCAAGTGGCTTTTCAAACACAAAAAATGGATTTCGATTCAGGCAAACGAAAACCTCGGCATTACCGACTACAAATTTTTTGATGATAATGATGAGGAGATAAAGATTGACTAAGTTTTGTTACGCTTGTAACAATTGCGCAAACTTCCACACATCCTCAAACGAATTATAAAGCGGCACCGGTGCTACACGAATCACATCCGGTTCGCGCCAATCGGCAATTACTCCGGCTTTGGTAATTTTTTCAAATAACTTTTTGCCATTCTTTCTTGTTTGAATAGAAAGCTGACACCCGCGATGTTTTGCGTTAGTAGGAGTGATGATGGAGAAAGAGTTTGCAGTTGATAGTTCGCAATTAGCAGCAATACAAAATTCAAGAAAAGCCGTAAGTAATTCTGATTTTTTACGGAGTGCTTTGATGCCGGCTTTATCAAATATTTCAAGCGATGCTTTATGAGCAGCCATTGAAAGAATCGGTGCATTCGAAATTTGCCAACCTGCTGCACCAGGTTGAGGAATAAAATGTTTGAACATTTTAAATCTCGTTTTTTCATCATTGCCCCACCAGCCTGCTAAACGCGGAAGTGAAAAATTCTTAGCATGATACTCATGCACAAAAACCCCACTTACTCCACCGGGACCGCTGTTCAGATATTTATAGGAACACCAGGTGGCAAAATCAACATTCCATTCGTGCAGTTTCAATTCAACGTTACCAATGGCATGTGCCAAATCAACCCCGAAAGTTATTTTGTGTTCGCAACATGCCGCGGCAATTTTTTTGATTTCAAAAAACTGACCGGTGTAATAATTCACAGCGCTTAGCATTACCAAAGCCAGTTCATGTTTATGCGCTGTAATTTTTGAAATGATATCATCGGTTAGTAACGTTACTTCCCCCTTGCGAGGCATTACTTCAATTATACAGTCTTTCGGATTTAATCCGTGCAGTTTTATTTGCTGTTCGATGGCGTAGTAGTCAGAAGGAAATTCATTCGCCTCAATCAGAATTTTATTTCGCTTCCCTTCGGGGCGGTAAAACGAAATCAGCATTAGGTTTAAATTCACTGTAAGCTGATTCATCACCACCACCTCGTCTACTTTTGCACCAACCAACTTCGAAATTGATTTCGAAAAATAATGGTGATAGTAAAGCCATGGATTTTTACCATGTAAGTGACCTTCTACACCTAGGGTTTTCCAATCCTCTAATTCAACTTTTAAATGTTTTTCTACCGATTTCGGCTGAAGCCCTAATGAGTTGCCGCATAAGTAAATTGCTTCTTTGCCATTTACTTTAGGAATGTAAAACAACTTGCGATAATCTTTTAACGGATCTTGTTTGTCGAGTGAGCGGGCAAAGTCTAATGAATTTTCAAACTTCATTTCTCAAATTTTTTCTTGTCGAGTTGCAGCCAGTTCAATGCGTTTTTGTAAAGCAGTTTGTCTTTCACCTTTTTCGAAATGTCAAGTGCGTCAATTTCTTCACCGGGCATTGCTTCGCCTAGAGGGAAAGGGTAATCGCTGCCACAACAAATTTTATCCTCACCAATCAAATCAATTACATACTGCAAAAACTTAGTGTCGTGAATCAGAGAGTCTACAAAAAAGTGTCCGAGATATTCGCGCGGGTTGATATTGTTGTCAAGAGCCGTTAGGTCTGGTCGCACATTAAAGCCCTGTTCAATTCTGCCAATGGTAGAAGGAAAAGAACCCCCGCCATGAGCGAAAGCTATTCGAAGTTTTGGAAACTTTTCAAACACACCACCAAAAATCATAGAGCAAATCGCGCGCGAAGTTTCAGCAGGCATTCCTACTAACCAAGGCAGCCAGTACTTACTCATTTGTTTAGTGCCCATCATATTCCACGGGTGAACAAAAATTGCCAAGCCTAATTCCTGGGCCGCTTCATAAATAGGAAAGAACTGAGGTTCGTTTAAGTTAATGTCGTTTACATTACTGCCAATTTCAATTCCCACTAACCCTATATTTTTGCAGCGCTCTAATTCTTTAATAGCCACATCTGCATTTTGCATTGGCACCGTTCCAAGTCCGATGAACCTTTGGGGATAGCGTTCGACTACTTCAGCAATATGGTCATTCAGAAAACGCGAAATTTCGTAACAGTGTTCCGGCTTTGCCCAGTAATTGAACATGATGGGAATGGTGGAAAGCACCTGCACATCTACCTTAGTATGCTTGCAGTCATGAATTCTTGTTTCAGCATCCCAGCAGTTGCTCTGTATTTCGCGGAAGAACTCATCGTCCTTCATCATACGCGCGCAACAGTGTTTATGGTGATCAAGATGAATAAAGCCGCTGTAGCCAAATTTTTCACTCCATCTTGGAAGATGCTCAGGAATAATGTGGGTATGGATGTCAATCTTCATTCCCGCCAAACCTAAATAAAATTTTCATGCAGAAAATTTCTAATAGAAAGTTTGGGTGCACTGGTAACTATTAAAGTTGTAAGTATAATTTAATTGAAAAGTAATCCGGTTATAATTTACATCGTAAGTGCCCTGTCCGCTGACGGTAATACCACCGCATGATTGACTATTTATTTCAACAATGTTTCCCTGATTGCTATAATCGGTTCGGATGTTTGCATAAACGGTACAGTTTCCACCAAGCATATTATTTATCTCTATTGAACTTGGATTTGACGAGTTATGCGTAATGAATGCAGTATAAGAGGGAAAATTGGAAGAGCCGCCATAACAGGATTCTGTCACATTCCATGATTTTACACCGGAACCTCCCGGACTACCTGTAACATATTTAATATAGCTTTCCACTCCACAGTCAGCTCCTTCATACCCATCAGCGCAATAACAATGTCCGTTATTACAGGCCTGACCAACAGGACAGGCCACATTCTGGCAGTTTCTTCTTTCGCAAGCAGAAATACTTATCAGGAATGCGGCAACTAAAAATATTTTTGCAATCTCTTTTGTCATTGTCAAATTGTTTACAAAACGAAAATAAAACAACCATCCATTCTGCCATGAGAAGTTTATATGTTTTTGCAATTATGTTACTTGTGGCAGCATCAAATGCTCAGGTGCCGGCAGTTTTTAACCCGAATGACCAGCCAACTGCACCGGATTATTCGTTGGAGAAAAACTGGAGTTCACTTCCTTTTAGAAAAGATGCGGCTGATAAAATTCCGAATGATGAAAAATGGGTGAGTGACTCGCTTAAACAAGTAGATGTGTTTTACATCTACCCGACCCTTTATATGAAAGGCAAAACGTGGAATGAAGATTTAAGTAACATAAAACTTAATAAGCGAATTGATAGTAAGCCCGTGCAATACCAGGCAAGTGTTTTCAATGCCAGTTGTCGGGTTTATGTTCCTCGCTACCGGCAGGCAATTATTGATGCGTTTTACCAAATGGATGGGGAAGGCAAAAAAGCATTGGCGTTTGCATATGATGATGTAAAGCGGGCGTTTCAATATTATCTCGACCACTATAATCACGGACGACCTTTTATTATTGCTTCACACAGTCAGGGCTCACATCATGCAAGAAGACTTTTGAAAGAAATGATTGACTCCACCAATCTACGAAACCGGATGGTAGCTGCTTATGTGATTGGTTATGCAATTGATACTACCATGTATAAAGTGCTTGAACCTTGCCGGAACGAAAGTGCAACAGGTTGTTGTATCACATGGGCTTCTTACAAAAAGGGATATACCCCTGATGGGCTTGCGTTGTATGGAAACGTTTGTATCAATCCACTTACCTGGACGAGTTCACTTGATCCGGCATCTAAAGTTTGTAGCAAGGGGGCTATTTTGCTCAACTTTAATAAGAAGTATATGAATAATGTGTGTGCGGAAATTCACAACAATTATTTATGGGTAGAAAGCACCATACCAATTGTAAGTGCGATGAACGTGCTGCATATTGCCGATTACAATTTATTTTGGTACGATATACGGGAGAATGTGAAAAAACGTATTGATGCGTTCTTGAAAAAGTAAAATCGAATCACCTAATTTGCCGATCTTATAAAACAACAAACTATAGCTATGTCAGATTATAATCTTGGAATCGGTTCACGCATTGAGCATCCGAAATACGGAAAGGGAATTATTGTAGATATGGATGCCGAATTTTATTCAATCTGGTTTAAGGATGGCGGTTCTACACGTGGCATTGCCCGAGATTATTCCGGAATGACAGTAATTGAAAAAACTTCTGTAGATGTTGTGCCTATTACGCTGGATGATATTAAGCAGGCTATCCGTGAAGTGGTGGACGAGAAAAGCGATTTACAGGAAATTGTTCCACTGGCAAACCGTTGGAACGAAGGAATATTGATTATTAAATCAGCGGATGCGAGTATTCAGGCAAAAGAAATTCCGATTGAAATTTTCTTTCATAAAATAGTGATGCTGCGCGACCGGCTTCGTGTATTGGAGCAAAATATCAATTCGCATAAGGTTTTAACCGATGAAGAAAAGGTTGACCTTCAACAATACATCACCCGTATTTACGGCTCATTGACTACTTTCAATATTCTTTTCAAGAATACGATTGATCAGTTTAAAGGAGCCGGTGGCGAGAAATAAAACTACATACCAAACCCCAAACGTTTGTTTAAATCCGGTGTAAGTTTCGGGAGTTTTTTACGTTCAATCATGTAAGTGTTGAGTTCTGCAAACTCCTTGAAAATATAGTGGCTGTTGAGTGCCCCCTGCAAATAATCTTTTCCGGTGCTGCCTCCGGTGCCTGTGCGGGTGCCAATCATACGATGTACCATATTGATGTGACGATAACGCCAGGTGCTGAGTGTATTGTCAATTTCAATCAGGTTATTAATTAATTGAAACGGTAATTGCAGCAAAGGGTAATCGCGGTACATCAGAATAAACAGAGCTGCCCGTCTCGCTTTTGGTGAAAGATTCCATTCCGTTTTCTTATCGGAACCAAGAAATAATTCTTCAAATCGTGCTAAGTTTATTTTCTCGGCTTCAACCAAACTGTTACAGTAAGCTTCGGCATATTGTTTCCAAAATGGATGTACCCCTTCGTTGCTTTCGTTGTTCCAATATTCTGTCGTATCAAAAAACGGCATGCGCTCCAACCAATCATTCACCAGGTCAATCAGCGGTTTGGTTTTTTCTACATCTTCAATGATTTTTTTGTCCTCGGGTTTCAGCTGGCTGGTGTAATATTCTTTGCCATGGCGGTTTTGCATGCGTAAGCCCAAGTAAGCTTCCAGTAGTTTAAATTGTATGCTTTGAAATCCTGAAGCTGGACGCAACCGGTTTCTGAAATCCAGAAAATCGAGCGAGGTCATGGTTTCCAGAATGTCAATTTTCTTTACGAGAATATCGAGTATAGTTACTACTCGGCTCAGGCGATGGTTGATGGTAAATAAATCGGGAGAGTTATCGCTGATGTTCGGTTGCGAAAGAATATGCATTACTGATCCTACTTCATACAAAATCTGCTTAAACCACAATTCATAAGATTGGTGAATGACAATAAAAAGCATTTCGTCATGTGCATGATCATTAGCTTTGTCGCTTTCTAAAGTTTGAGCATTCAGAATTTTGTCTAATTGCAGATAATCGCTGTAGTACACCCCGTCTTTCATTGTTTTATTTTTTACGAACGTAAGATTAAAACTTTGAAGGATAATCATGAACGATTTGTTTCGCTACATTCACGCAACAAAATTTTCCATTATGATTCATCGTTACTCAATTTTGCTGCTTCTGTGTTCCGCATCAATATTTTCTTCAAACGCACAAAGCTGGAAAACCTATCCATATCATCAGACGGGAAGTGTGTTAACCTTTCCTCGTGCAGAAGGTTATCATCCTGGCGAAATAGTGGAATGGTGGTATACGAATGCCCACCTGAAAGGAGATAGCACCGGCACCGATTATGCCATGATGTTTACCTATTTCTATTACCCCACATTTGGTTTTGATGGTTTCCGGATTTTTGAATTATCGAACGAAAATACGGGAGCGTTTCTTACGGAGACGACCCCTTGCCATTATTCTACGCTTGACACATCTCATCTTCATATTGTAGCCACTACGGGCATCACGGGTACCGGTCACGAAGAATGGAAAACACTTGACTCGGCAGGAATTCTTAAACCTTTTCAATATCACCTCAACGGTTCAATGGCAAATGGTTCGTTTGATTTAACCTATAACACTGTAAAGCGTCCACTGATGGTGGGAGGCACAGGATTTTTGTATGAGGGCATTACCGGTTACACCTATTACTATTCTGAAACAGAAATAGAAGTAACAGGTACTATCACGATGAATGGAGTAACTGAAACGGTTCACGGTATTTCGTGGATTGATAGACAATGGGGGCAGTTCAATCCGAACAATGGAGAGCAATACACGTGGATGTCGTTGCAACTTTCGAACGGACAGGACTTGAACCTGTGGAATATATTCAATACCGCCAGCCAGATTCCCGACACATCTACTTATCGCTTTTGCAGTGTTTATGTAAACGACAGCACGCAAAACACTATGAGCAACTTTACACTGGATCGCTTGAAATATACCTATACCGCTAATGGCACTGCCTGCTATGATCAAAAGTGGCGCCTTACATACGGCAATGTAGATTTGATTCTTACCGCTACACATATAAATAACGAGGTAACTCTTCCATTGCGTTTTTTTGAAGGCAGCATGTTGATTGAAGGTACGGTAGGTGGAGTTCCGGTCACCGGTGTGGGTTATGTAGAATTGTTGCACTCTTTTAGTAAGCCGAATGTTTATATTGCTTCTCCGGTTGGACACGTGAATTGGGACGGTTCGACCCCTATAACCTGGCGTTTGTTGAACCCCGATGATGGGCGAGCGGTTTATTATGATTTATCCGTAAGTACTGATAGTCTGGCAACTTTTACATCCATTGCCAATCACTTAACGGACACCAGCTTTAACTGGACACCTTCATTGGCAGTGGGCACCGAAGGTTGGTTTCGTATTAAAGCATATTCTATTGATACTACTCTAGTCAACACAGTAACTTCTCCCGCTTCATTTATTTTCGGAGCTACAGGAATTGATGAATTGAATGCTGCAGTTTCGATATCAGCATTTCCGAACCCGTTTGATGCGCAGACAATTATTTCATACGAATTGAAGCAAAGCCAAAACATTCAAATGGATATTTTAAATGTGAATGGTGAAGTGGTAAAACGCTTTGAAAAAGAAACACAGTCATCAGGGAAACATTCACTCGTATGGAATACAAACCAGATTGCTGCAGGAATTTATTTCTATCGAATTAAGATTGGCAATAGCTTTATTAACGGAAAACTTGTGAAGAAGGACTAACCAAACTTCAGTTTCTTATCCTCGTAAATGGTAGCCTTTCGGCTTTGTAAACGCTCGCAAACCAACATGCGAGAGTGTAGAGCCAAAGCCCGAATGTTTCCGCCCGCTCCATGGTAACGCAGCACTTACACGATCGCAACAATTCCAATAACCGGTGCCTGAATTTGTTTGTGCAAGAAGTTTTTCAGCACGAGATTTAGAAGAAGAATAAACAGCAGCGGTTAATCCGTATTCAGTATCGTTCATCAATTGTAAAGCTTCTTCATCGCTTTTTACTTTTTGAATTCCGATTACCGGTCCGAAACTTTCATCACGCATCACTTTCATTTTGTGATTAACATTCACTAAAACAGTGGGTTCGTAGAAATGACCTTTACCAGTTAGTTTTTTACCACCTGTTAAAACCTTAGCGCCTTTCTTTACTGCATCGCGCACTTGCGCGTCAACAACTTTCAATTGTGCTTCGCGGGTGAGAGCGCCAATATAAACTCCTTCATCTTCCGGTGAACCGAGTTTGTAACTCTTTACTTCTTTCACAAACTCTTCAACGTATTTGTTGTAAACTTTTTCATGCACGTAAATACGCTCTACGCTGCAACAGCTTTGTCCGTTGTTGTAGAAAGCGCCATCTGCAGTTCCTGCCGCAATGCTCGTAATGTCTTTCACATCAGATGCCACATACAGCGGATCCTTGCCGCCAAGTTCCAATCCGCAAGGAACCATTTTAGGGGCAACTTTTTCATAAATAAATTTACCGGTAGCATAAGAACCAGTGAAAAAGTATCCGTCAAAATTCATTTCAAGTAAAGCAACGCCTACTTCGCGTGCCCCTACTGCTACCTGAAAAGCATCATCAGGCACTCCGGCTTTTTTTAAAAATTTCTCAATTTCTAAACCTGTAAGGGTTGAAAATTCAGAAGGCTTATACAGAACAGAATTCCCAGCTAACAATGCAGGAACAAAAACATTTGTCCCAACCAGGTAAGGATAATTCCAGGCAGAAATATTACAAACTACTCCAAGCGGTTCGTAAGAGATTTTCTCGCGCATGTTCCCATCTTCTCCCATTATTTCATCACTTAAATATGTCTCCGCATTTTCTGTCAGCCATTTAATGCGATTCCCCGCTCCGTTTATTTCGTTGCGGCTTTGTTGCAATGGTTTGCCAACTTCGCTGGTAAGCACACGGGCGCATTCTTCAATATTCTCTTTCAGCAAAACAGAAAATTTCTGAAGAACAGCTACACGTTTTTTCAACGGCACAGCACTCCATTTTTTTTGTCCTTCTTTCAGTAGATTTAATTTCTTTTTCAGCGCAGCTGAATTATCTTCTTTTAAGTCAGCTATTACTTGTTCGGTAGCAGGATTTACAACTTTCATTTCTTATTTCTTTTTGGCTTCTTCTAAAAATTTCTCTCTGATGTTTTTTGATGTAGGATTAGAACCCTTGTCTTTCATTCTTTCTGGATGCCATTGTACTGCCAGCATCCACGATTCAACTTCCTTTTCTTTCCACTCAACTGCTTCAATCACTCCGTCTGGCGAAGTGGCTGTTGTAATTAATTCATCGCTTAATCTTCCTATTGCCTGGTGATGAGCTCCGTTAATGTTTCCTGAATTGCTTCCGACAATTTTGTTCAATAAAGAATTTTCGGATATAGAAATAGAATGCTCATCATCCACATCATTGATGCGTCTGTGATTTTTCTTCCCGGCTTCTTCTAAATCCTGAATTAAATCTCCGCCAAGCGCCACGTTCACTAATTGTAATCCTCTGCAAATAGCAAGCACCGGTAATCTGAAATTCATCGCTGTTTCAAAAACGTGCATTTCAAATTCATCGCGCACTTCATTGAATTTTCCATCTCCATTCTGGAATGCTAATCTTTCATTTTCGTAAAAGCGGGGATGAATATCTACTCCACCGGTCAACACAATCCCATCGCAATCCTCTACCAAGTCCCAAACTTCATCCAAATTGTGTTTATCCCAATGCAGTTCGACCAGTTCAATGTTTTCGTCATTGTCTTTTATCCATACCGGGTAATTCTCCCAGCGGGATTCGGTGAAGGTGATTCCTATTTTGATTTTGTCGCTCATAGTTTAGAGGGCTTCGCCATATAAAGCTCTGAAGTCTGCTCGGCTAACCGGTTTCGGATTATTCGGATGCGCAAAATCAGCAAAAGCTAAATCTGCGAGTGTTTCGAGATGTTCTTCCTTCACTCCAATATCGCGCAGTTTATGTGGAATGCTGATACGTGTATTTAAATCGGAAAGATAATTTACTACCCCGTTGCCGGTTTCGTCTTTCAATTCTAATGTACGGGCAATGCGTTTGAATTTATCTTCAAAGCCCGCAATGTTGTATTTCATGCCGTAAGGAATATTCACAGCGTTGGCAAGACCATGATGCGTATCGAGTAAACTCGAAAGCGGATGAGCCAGCGAATGAACAACTCCTAATCCTTTCTGGAAAGCAATTGCGCCCATCATACTCGCCAGCAACATATTCGAGCGGCTTTCTACATCGGGATTCTTCACCGCTTTTTCCAAAGAGAGAGAAATCAATCTCATTCCTTCTAGTGCAATACCATCGCAGATAGGATGATAATTTTTAGCAAGGAACGCTTCCATATTATGCGTAAGCGCATCCATACCGGTAGCAGCGGTAATGAAACCCGGAAGTTCCATCGTCAGCATCGGGTCAGCAAAAACAATTTTAGCCAATAACTTAGGGGAGAAGAGAATTTTCTTTTGATGCGTTACATCATCAGCTATGATGGCACTTCTTCCAACTTCGCTACCGGTTCCGGATGTAGTTGGTATCGTTACGAAATGCGGAACATCATTCGTTACATATACATCACCTCCAATCAAGTCATCATACTTAAATAAATCTTCGCGATGATTGATGCGCAGTAAAATTGCTCTTGAAACATCCAGTCCTGCTCCTCCGCCAATTCCTACAATGCAATCAGCTTTGTGATTATCGTAAGCATCACTGCCTGCATACACATCGCTCTTCACCGGGTTCTTGTGAATGTTATGGAATGTTTCTACAGCAAAACCATTTGCTTTTAAATCATCAACAATGGCTTTGAAAAAACCAAGCTGTGCCACATTGGGGTCGGTAACCAACAGCGGACGGCCGATATTATTCTTCTTTAAATAATCGGGAAGTTCTTTTATAACACCGGCTCCGAAACGGATAGTGGTAGGGAAGTTGAATTGAGAGATAGACATTTGATTTGAATATTGTTTATGTTGAAAAATGAGCCGCAAACATAAAGCAGTAATCGGAAAAGAATATGATTTTTATTACTGAACTACCCGATTATTGATAAAAATATATAAGCGCTCAACCATCCAGGTAAAAAATAGCCAGAAGGGGAAAAACTGCAGTTCAATAAACCCCATAATATTCCACCCATCTTTATACTCCCAGGGGCAACTGCCTGTAATCAGTTTTAAAAGATAGCCCGAGGCAAATTCAACAACATAGAGAAGCACTACATAAAACGGCAGTCGAAACCAAACTTTCCAATGTGCTACATTATGATGGAATAAAACTCCCAGTATCGGTATCAATCCATAAATAAAAGCCATCCACACATAGGTGAATCCGGTCATAGAAGCTAAGGGCTTGCCGCAAAATGCTTTCTGTTTATACAAAGCCATGAATGCTGTGAAGAAAACTTCGGTGGTCATCCCCAGACATACAAAAAATATAATCATGAAAAAAGTATGTCCTCTTCGGGGTTTGCTGAATGGCATGGGGGATGTTTTGAGTAATAGTTTGAGGCAGCAATATTCGCTTAAGTATTTTAGAGTTGCGGAAGTTTATACATATTAAGCAAGCCGCGATGTTACTCCGCCCTGAGGAAAATATCTTTTGGTCCGTCAACCGGTGAGTCATCTATGATGAGAGAGTTATTGCAAATGCTTACCCAGCCGGACTCCCGGAAATGAGCGGCAGAATCCTCAAACACCTGAATGGAAATTCCTTGGTTCGGTGAAAAACTATAGAGTCCCGGATATTTGTAACTGCCGTTCTCGAAATATTTAATCGTGCCGTTGCTGATAAACTCGTAACTATAGTTAATGCTGTCGGTGCAGGGATTGGTTTTTGCCTGCGTCCAGCTGTTGATGCTTTGTGTCCAGTTCCATTTGCCGAGGATTAAAATTTTAATTTGGTTGGAATCGCTGGTGCAGGTATTGCTGATTATGTTCGGTTCGGCACAAAGATTTTGTATGTGCAATTCCTTTTTACAGCAGGAAGTCAACACAAACGATAAAAGGAGGAAAAGAACAAGCTGTTTCGTCATGCAGTAATAACGAAGGTAAACGATAATTGGTTGCCTGCGCTTTTCATTTGTCTCATTCTTATAACTTCGCTCCCGTATAAAACTTCATGATTGAATTATGAGTTTACAGCTGAAGAATAAAGTAAGAATCGTAACAGCCGCTTCGCTGTTCGATGGGCACGATGCCGCCATCAATATTATGCGCAGAATTATGCAGGCTAAGGGAGCGGAGGTTATTCACCTCGGGCACAACCGCAGCGCACAGGAAATTGTAGAAGCCGCTATTCAGGAAGATGCACAGGGCATTGCCATTACCTCTTACCAGGGCGGGCACGTAGAGTTTTTCAAATACATGTATGACCTGCTGAAAGAACGCGGTTGCAGTCACATCAAAATATTTGGCGGTGGCGGAGGAACCATTCACCCGCAGGAGATTGAAGAGTTGCACAAATACGGAATCGTAAAAATTTATTCTCCCGATGACGGAAGAACAATGGGTCTGGAAGGCATGATTGAGGAAGTGGTTCACCTGTGCGACTATCAAACCGTTTCAAAACTGAACGGGCAAATTGAAAAACTGAATAAACAGGAATGGAAATCAATTGCACAATTGATTACGCTGGCCGAAAACGGTAAATCGAAAATCAAACATTCGAAATCAAAAATCCCTGTTCTTGGTATTACCGGCACAGGGGGAGCAGGAAAAAGTTCTGTAACCGATGAAATCGTCCGCAGGTTTTTGAAGAACTATACCGATAAAACCATAGCTGTTATTTCTGTTGACCCGAGTAAAAAGAAAACAGGCGGTGCTTTGCTGGGTGATAGAATAAGAATGAATTCTATTTCGAACCCGCGCGCTTATATGCGTTCACTGGCAACGCGAGAAAGCGACAAAGCACTAAGTGTTCACGTGCAGGAAGCCATTGATGTTTGCAAAGCCGCACACTTCGATTTTATTATTCTGGAAAGTGCAGGCACCGGGCAAAGCGATGCTTCTATTCTCGATTACTGCGATGTTTCACTGCTGGTGATGACTCCGGAATACGGTGCGGCAACACAGTTAGAGAAAATAAACATGCTCGATTATGCAGATGCTATTGCCATCAACAAGTTTGATAAGGCGGGTGCACTCGATGCATTGGCCGATGTGCGAAAACAATACAAGCGCAGTCACAACATATTTCAGGCAAAAGATGAAGATGTTCCGGTGGTGGGCACCATTGCTTCACAGTTTAACGATGCCGGTGTAAATCACCTGTTCGAATTGCTGATGCACAAGGTGACTGAGAAAATGAAAGTGGATTTTAAAGTAAAACACACTTCATCTAAAAACACCGTTACCAAATCGCAGATTATCCAGATC
>CAIYOV010000323.1 GCA_903927935.1 uncultured Bacteroidota bacterium
CATCTTGCTATTAATTCTCCTTGGTAACTGTATAAGTAATCTTTGCTGAATATAAACGAAGAAGATTGGTGCTTTCTTTAGTTTTAAAGCGCAGATAGTATGAGTAGCCTGCGTTATCAATGGTTTGATTAATGCCAGAGGCGCTAAGGGTAACTGCTCCTGAAGCAAAAGCCGCTCCAGAAGTATTGGTTGAAGCTAAACTTTGAGGAGTGGTGGTGCCGTTTTGCAAACTATATAAATCAGCACCCACTTCATCAGTAGCCGAGGCATCATAGGCATACACATCTATATTAGTAATTACCGCACCATCAGGCAGATTAAGTGCGGTAAACATATAAGCATCATAGGTCGAAGTGCCATACTGCACCCAACGCGCCTGTCCGGTAGCGTAACCACCAAGAACAATATTATTAGTAGAAATCAGTAAAACATTTTCTAAAACAAAAGCGGAAGCGGGAATTGACAGATATTTTGTTTTAGCAGAAGTATACATATAGCTGTTCGCCCCAGGTATACCAATATTTCCACTCACTTCTAATTTTTGAGAAGAAGGCATAAGCCCAATTCCTACATTGCCCCCGTTGTTATAAATATTGCTGGTATTAACGACCCATTGGGTACCGTTCCAATAAGGAGTATTCCCGGCAGTAGCCCCATTGGTTAAATTACCAGTAGCTCCGGTTGAGCCGGTAACGCCTTTGGCACCTGCCGCACCGGTTGGACCCTGCACGCCCTGCACACCCTGCACACCCTGTACGCCCTGAATACCCTGCGCCCCCTGCAAACCCTGTGGGCCTTGTGCCCCAGTTATTCCCTGTGCCCCTGTCGGGCCGGCTACACCTGTTGAACCAGTCGCTCCGGCTAATCCAGTTGGCCCGGTAGGTCCAGTTGGCCCGGTAGGTCCTCCGCCTGAACCGGCTGCTCCTGTTGGACCAGTTGTTCCTGTAGGACCGGTTGCACCTCCTGCAGGTCCGGTAGAGCCTGTCGGACCTGTTATTCCCTGCAACCCAACGCCTGTTGGGCCCGTGCTTCCTGTCGCGCCTTTAACCCCGGTAGCACCCGTAATACCCTGAATACCTTGTGCACCTGTCGGTCCCGCTGGTCCGGTAATACCTTGGACACCCTGAGGACCTGCAATACCCTGTGGCCCTGTCACTCCAATTGGTCCTTGCGAACCCTGAATGCCCTGTGGGCCTTGTGGCCCGGTCGGACCTGCCGGCCCCATGCTGCTTGCTGACGAAGCTGCATACAAAGCATAAGGCACACTCATAAGTTGCGAAGTTCCCATATCGGTATAACCGCTTCCTGCATCAAACTCTACCTGTAAATATTTATTTCCGCTTGACCAGTTTACACCAATGAAAGTTCCCGCATCAACAATTCCGGTTCCTACAGTCGCATTAAATAATCCAAAAGCATTGGTAGAAGAAGAATGATGTTCCTGATACACCACCGTACCCGAAGCTGAACCTTCGTGAATGGTAAAACGAATGGAAACGTTTGTGTTAGTCAGCACAGCACCTGAAGTAATACGTGCTGCTGCCTGATAATTGATACCCTGTGGAGCTTGTGCACTTGTAGCCAAGATTAATAATAGGATTACTACTGTTCCAAAAAGATTCTTCACCATACTTTTCATTTATGCACGAAAATAATTTTTTATGAATAGAGGAAACCAGAGAGGTAACCAAATATGAAATGAGCTACTTAGATTTTTCAAAATCTTTCAACCCGATATAAAGCGCAAGAAAAACAAAGACCAAAGAAACAAATGCTGTAAAATATGGCTTTGAGGTGTGTAGCCATTTATCCAATTCATACCCTATAAAAACTCCTACGGCTACAGTTGCAGCAATCTGAAACCCCAGACCTGAATATTTCAGATAGTTGTTTACCTGGTTTTTGCCTTTATCCAATTCTTCTTTCATTTTAAAAAAAAAGCCAATGATCATCACATTGGCTTTTATATGGTTTTATTTTCAAAATAAATTACTCAACATTTTTGGGTTGTGCGCCCGGTGTGTGCGCCCTATCGCTCTGAATAGTTGTCCCCATTGAACATCTTCCATTGAACTTAGCGCCTTCTTCCACTACCAACTTTTTGATTTTGATGTCACCTACCACATGTGCTGTTTTGCTCAGGATAAGCAACTCGCTTACTTCGATGCTGCCATTTACACGGCCATCAATATATGCATTCTGGCAATATATATCTCCTTCAATTACCCCTGTAGCACCCACTACAGTTTTAGATTTTGAGGTAACACTTCCGTTTACTCTGCCATCTATACGGATATCGCCTTCGGTGGTAATGTCGCCATCAAGGGTGGTTCCCTGACCAAATTGATTCATTACGCGCAGGGCTGCGTTGGCTTCTTCTGCTTTGTTTTTGTTAAACATGAGTATAAGTTTTAAGGGTTAACTCAAATTTCGGGAATGCAATATAGCTCTTTTGTGCAAAGGTTAAAATACAATGTAATCTTTGGGGTTCAGGCTCTTGCCATTATGCCAAAGTTCAAAGTGAAGATGCGGGCCGGTGGAAAGCTCACCGGTGTTACCTACAATAGCGATTACCTCACCTGCCTTTATCATATCCCCCGCTTTCTTTAACAGCCGCGAATTGTGTTTGTAAATGGAAATAAGATTATTCGGATGTTGTATGACCATCACATATCCTGTTTCAAAAGTATAGTTGGCAGAAACTATTTTGCCGTCCAGGACTGTTTTAACAGGAGCATCCTGCTTGGCGGCAATGTCAATTCCAAAATGCTCTTTCTTTACATCATATTCATCTGTCACGTAGCCATCTACCGGGTCCATCAGGTGCATTTGCTTTACTTCATCTACAGCACCACTGTTTTGGTTGGCGTTATAGCTGAGCGAATAATTATCCGCATCTTCCACTTCTTTTCGAAGTTGCTGGTCTTCAGGTTTTACTTCGTTTAGATTAATCTGCGATTTATCTCCCACATTACCCTTCGCCAAAGGTGGCTTTGTTGAATCAATAGTCCCATTGGCAACATTCACTACATTTTCCAGCCACACCTCACGGGCATCTAAGGCATTTTGGAGCGAATCGGTTTTAAACTGTAGTTGAAGAATCTGGCCCCGGTAATTATAATCGCCAAAGCCCGGAATAAAATATTTGAGAGGGGTATAAATAATGGCCGCTGCCGTTAAGAAGATAAGCGTGAATGCCACCACACTTAGAAATATCCAGACGTTGGTGCGCGTAAGCGAAAGCGAAAACTTTTCCTCAAACGTTACATCGTTAAGCACCACGAACCTGAATTTATCTTTCAGGTTTTTGTTCCGCTTTGTTGTAAATTTTTCTGCCATTTTAAAATTTCATTACTTCCTAACTATTTGCCACCCGCCTTACGCTGTCTTTTATTTCTGCTAAAACAAAATATTTTTGTTGCTGTTGAGTTAAATAGCTCGCCAAAACTGTTCCTGCTTTGAAGCTGACAAAACTATTATTATTTCTCTTTTACATTTCGCTGACACTGTTGTGGGGTTGTTCTACTACCAACCATGCTATTTTACCTACGCAGGCATTTCTGGACATTACTTCTCATTACAATGCTTATTTCAATTCAAGCGAAAAACTGAAAAACGTTTACAAGCTGTCGCTCGAAAACCATAAGGATAAATTTGATTCGGTTATTCCTGTTTACCACTATAACGACTTTAAAGAGTTTGCGAGCTACTCCAGCGATTTAGAAGATGTGGTGAAGCGTTCCACCCAGGCCATACAATTGCGCGGTGCATCTAACTGGAGCGATGACCATTTTCTGTTGATTGGCCAGGCAAATTATTTAAAAGGCGATTATGACAAGGCAAGCGCGAGTTTCAAATTCATTACCACCGAGTATAAAGAAGGCGTTGACTATGTAAAGGTGATGAAGAGTCTGGGCAAACCGGTAAAAGCATATGTGAAGGCGAAGAAGAAAAAGGTAAAGCCCGAAGTAAAAGTGATTGAAAATAAGGATGGTACGCAGACACTGGAGAAAGTTGACAAACGTCCGGAGATTTCTTTGTGGGTTCACACACCAGCTCGGAGCGAGGCCTTATTGTGGCTGATAAAAACATACAGCCGCCAGCATAAATTTGATGATGCTTCATCGGTGATAACATATGTTAGAGGCGATGATCTTTTCTACAAAAATTTCGATCCGCAATTAAATTTAGCCGAAGGCGATTTGCGCGTTTCGCAAAAAGAATATGCTGCTGCGATTGAGCCGCTGGAGAAATATATAAACGCAAAAAAAATAAGGAAGCATAAGAAGTTAGTGGTGCGTCCGCATTTTGTGCTGGCACAGTGCTATGCCATAACCGGCAACAATGCCAAAGCGGTGGAACATTACAAGAAGGTATTGAAGAGTAACCCGAATTACGATATGGAGTTTTACGCCAAAATAAAAATGGCGAAACTTGGCAGAG
>CAIYOV010000324.1 GCA_903927935.1 uncultured Bacteroidota bacterium
CATCCGGGGGCAGGTTTGTGCATAGTGTTTTTCGCAGCTAAAGGATTAAACGGGGAAGATATCTTTGCCCCATCATTACCTAAGCGGGATGGAACATTCAAAGGATATACTAATGGAGCTATCGACTGTTACCATATTTCCTATTATGCAAATGCTAAAAATGAACCTAAAAGAGAAACGGCAAATTTGCGCAAGAATAAAGGATTTCACAAAGTGCAATCGAATGAACCAGGTATCCCGGTTCATTCGATTGCCATTCATAAAATTCGACTGATTAAGTCAGACGGAATGATACAGCTCTACATTGACGAAAGAAAAGTTATTGACTGGCTGGATAATGGTCAAAAATTCGGGAAAATTCTGGAAAGCGGCAAAATAGGTTTCCGCCAAATGAAATGGACTCAATTCACTTATCGTAATTTCAATGTTTGGAAATATAAGTCGGGTAAAGAGGATAAGCAATAGACATGTACCTTCTCAAGATATTCAAAGCAAAGTCCAAAGTCATTTTTTTCGATAATACGAGATCCCGTCTTTCCTTATGCCATACATTACTTATACGTAGCCCCCAGCAACAAATACTTTTATATATCTCCGAATGAATTTATATAAACTGCTACTATACTGTTTGCTTCTAATGCAGCTAAATAGCTGCATACCGATAAGAAGTGTTTTTCTGGGAATGCCGGACAACAAAGACATTTCTCGTTTTAAGGGTGCTGTCATTCATTCGGGGAATGAATGTTTTGAGTTTAAGAAGGCAGCAGACCAATCAGCCACCGGACTTAAAATCAGCGATTGGACAAGTGATATCCCCTTTTTTGTATCGCTTGATACATTTACACTTACCCACAAAATAAGAAGCCTGCTGATTATTCAAAACGATACCGTGAAGTACGAATACTATGGCAAGAAATTCAATGAGCACGATCTTCATTCTTCCTATTCTATTGCTAAATCTTTTATATCTGCACTTATTGGCATCGCAATAGAAGAAGGATATATTAAAAACGAACAAGAACAGGCTTTAAAGTATATACCGGAATTAGCAAATGTTCCTTATGCCGATAAACTTACAGTTGAACATCTGCTCAACCATACTTCGGGCATTAAATATAATCTTGCTACAGATGCTACCATTTATTACGGAAGGAACTCACTTAAGGTGCTTCGTAAAATAAAGTTCGAAAATTTACCTGGTACCAGACAACATTATCTGAACATTAATGTTGAACTACTCGGGCTAATTCTGAAAAGGGCAACCGGTATAGCACCTTCCAGATATCTTGAAGATAAGATATGGAAGCCTATTCAAATGTGTTCAAATGCAGTCTGGAGTGTTGATGAAAAGAACCAGCTTGAAAAAAGTTTTTGTTGTATTGGTGCAACTGCAATGGATTATGCTAAATTCGGAAGACTATATCTGGATAAAGGAGAGTGGAACGGAAAAAGAATTATTAGCGAAGCATGGTATAATAAATCAATAAGAAGAGATACCTCTAACGGCAGCAGCTATAATTACAACTATTGTTGGCATATCGGTCTAAAAAAATATGGCGATTTCATGGCTATAGGTTTATATAAACAGCATATTTATATCAATCCTGACAGGAATCTGATAATTGTCCTCCTAAATGATAAAGAAAAGCCATTAAAAGCAGAGCGTGTTAACTGGTGGTTTGTTTTCAGGCAAATTGTCGACCAGCTTTAAAACCAGCCACTCATATGTTCTTATGAGTTTGCATCTTGAATAGAAATCAAGGATTATTTTACCCCATTCACTTTTAATGCATAACAAAACACGCTGCGTTGTTTAATCATAAATCTTTCCTGCATCAGCAACATTAACGTTTGCGATGCCGTTAACGCAAGTGACTACAAAGTTGAACTGCAATATTTAGACTCGAAATAACATTTGGCTCCTTTATTATCGGTTTAACTGTTCGGGAATAACAGGTGTTGACATGATGATTATTTATCATCCGATAACCGGTAACTCGCTTTTATAATAAGGGTGCAAACCAAAGTTTGCGTTGGCAGCTCCCCCAAAAACTGATTATATGAAAAGAGATGTACAGAAAGATGTGATGGAAGACCGAATTGCTGATATGAGAAAGTGGGTGTTTCATATACTGATGTTTTTGATGATCGTGTTATGCACAATTCGGGTTGATGCCGCGACTATCAGCGCAAAAGCTACAGGTAACTGGAGTGCCACAGGTACATGGGATTTGAACAGAGTGCCCACCGGCAGTGATAACGTAGTTATTAAAGGAGGTTGGGTAGTAACCGTGAACGGCAATTATTCATGTAATAATCTTACCATAGGAGATGCCGGTTCGGGTTGTACGGTACAGATAACCACTTCGGGTAAAAGCCTTACCATTAACGGGGCTTTGAGCATAAACCCTAATGGAACAGCTAATTCCTATTTGCTAAATGCCGGTCCGGGAACTATCAATATAGCCGGCACTTTCCCAACCTGGAGCACTAGCGGAACAAATGCCATTAAAGTAGGTACCGGAGTCCTGAACTTTACTCCGGCCATCGCCATCACTTCACCTAATCAATACATAACATTTACTGGTTCAGGTACCGTAAATTTCCTTTCAAGCTTTACCGATGGCTATGACCGGCTTCGTCCTGCAACGAGTTGTGTTGTTAACTTTTATAGTTCCTATACAGTACACACAACAGAAGCTAACTGGAACGTGCTGGGCACTGCTGTGTTCAACGGCAACGGCACTATTACAGCTAACAGTACTATTAACTTCAATAATTTTCAAACAGCGTCATCAGCCGTTACAACTCTCGCCTCTGCTGCGGGCGCTGTAAATATTTACGGTTCGCTGATGCTGGATGCAGGTTCTACAGTTACCGCGCATGGCGATGTTAGTTTAGTGGGCAACGGTGCTGCTATCAGCGGAACCGGAGTGCTGATTGATTCGGCAGGTGTTGTAAATATTACAGAGAACAAAACTATTAATGCAGGCAGTGCGCTTACTTTCGGGTCGGAATCAATCAGTTCCTCTATTCATATTTCTGCTAATACCACCGTGGACAATGGCGGTACAATAGTTATATATGGAGGCGTAACCGGTGATGATGCTTCTTCTATCTGGACCAACAATTCATCTAGTTACCTATCAGTAACCGGTGAACTTCTGTCAGCCGGGTCTATTGAAGGTTCAATTGAAGCAAATACCATTGAATATAACGGCAGCATAGATCAAAGCGTAACTGCCCCCTTAAGTTCTTACTATAATCTTCTTATTTCAAATGCCGGCACTAAAACCATGGCCGGTCCGGTGCAGGTAGATGCAGAACTAAATATCAGTGGCTCTGCTGTTCTTGATGCCGGCACCAATTCGCTTACCGGTACCGGAGCATTAACCATGAGCGGTGATGCGGGCTTAAACATAGAGAGCAGCGTAAGTGGTACTTATCCTGAACTAACCGGTACCTATAGTTTGAGTGGCGGAACCGTTACCCTGAAGCAGACCGATGGCGATGCTACCGTGGCACCCGCTGTGTATTATAACCTGATACTGAACGGCAGCACCCCTTACGATTTATCGGGGGTAGGTACCATCAGCAATAATTTTGATATGCAGGAAACGGCCACACTGAATGCCAATGCCGAATTGCTGGTGGGTGGTTTGCTTACTTATTCCAGCAGTGCCACTACCCGGTTGTATAATAATATTACCGCCAACGGTGTGGTATTGACTGCCGGAACATTCAACGATGCCGGAAAAAACATTACCATAGCCGGTGTAGAAGGCTGGAACAACAATGGCGGCAGCTTTGCTTCTACCGGTCAGATCATTTTTCATTCTACCGATAGTATTGCACAAACTATTGGCGGAACAGCGGGCACCAGATTTCATCATCTTACCATTAATAACTCAGGTCATAATGTGATGCTGAGCGTAAGCCCTTCGGGCACTACTACTGTAACGGGCTATCTTGAACTAGACAGCGGCCACCTGGTAACTGATGCTGATAATATGCTGCGTATGCTTGATACCGCTGTTGTCATCAATTCTTCGTCTGCCAGTTATGTATCGGGCCCGATGGTGAAGGTAGGTGCTGCCGACTTTGTTTTTCCGGTAGGTAATAACAGAGTGTTGGGTAAAGCGGGTGTAACAGGCATAACCGACCCTACTACCGAAGTAAGGGCACAGTATTTTAATAATGCCTACACCGACCTTACCTCGCTCGATTCAACACTCAGCGATGTCAGTAATAACGAATTCTGGATGATAGAACGTCAGGTAAGTTCCGATTCATTGCGCCTGCAACTATATTGGAGCAATGCTGCCCAGAGCGGAATTGACGGTTGCGATAACCTGGCCATTGCACACTATACCAACAATGAATGGATGAAGGTAGAATCGGGCGTAATAAGCGGTTCGGGATGCTCTGGTTATGGAAGCGGAAGCATTCTTTCAACCGGATATATCAGCACATTCAGTCCGTTTACTTTTGGTAACCGTTTGGGCGGAACCGGTGCACTGCCGGTAAAGCTGGTTTCGTTTAATGCCACCCATAAACAAAAAGTAGTGCTCACCAACTGGGTTACTGCTATGGAGTTAAACAACAACTACTTTACCGTTGAGCGCAGCAGCGATGGAGTGAACTTTTCAGCTATCGGTCAGGTAGCTGGAGCAGGAAACAGCACTGCCATGAAGACCTATGAATTTGCCGATGAGAACCCGCTGAAGGGAGTTTCGTATTACCGTCTTCGTCAAACAGACTATGATGGTGCATCGGCTCTTTCAAATATAGTGGCAGTTAACTTTTCGGATAAAGGCAGTGTTTCGTTGTATCCCAATCCGGCTAAAGACCAGTTGTTTATTCGTCTAAACAATCCTTCCGAGCAGGTGGTTGTAAATATTTACGATATGATGGGTCGGGTTGCTTTCAGCAGTACCGTGAGTGTAAACAGAGCTTCTTCCGGGGAACTGATTGCTCTCCATACCATTGGGCATCTACCATCGGGCATGTATACTGTTTCAATCTCTACTAACGGAACAGAAGCCATTGAGAAATTTATTGTGGAATAGGCAGTCTTATTCTATATTTATTAAATGAATTTCGAGTAAACTAAATGCTTTTATCCAATAGGCGAAACCTAAAAGTAGAAGCTCCGTACGTATTGAGGCTCTGCCTTTTTTCATATGTTCATGGCTGTGCATGCATCTCTTTTCATACCGGCCATTTATTTCAACTATAAGAATGCTGAACCTTTTTTTGGCTTGTCAAATAATTCCTCTATGTCAGATTTTATTGGTAAACCCAAATTAATACTGCTCATGCTGTTTATTGTTTTAGTTCTTGTTGTTCGTATTTTCTTTACAAGGGAATAAACATTATGTATCAAATAATACGAGCTAAAGGAAAGGAATTGTCGCAGGACTCGACTTGGATATATATTATAAAATTGATCAGCGTTTATTTTCTGTGGAAGATTCTGCACTATTTTCTAGCCATGCCTTCTTCAAACATTCATACTTATTGGCGCGGTATAGTTCATTTAACAGGAAGTTTTTATGCCATAGTGGTTGCGTTTTTCTTGCAATTGCTGGGTGAGGATATTACTCAAAGTGGAATCGGTTTTCAATTTCATCCTTCATTAAAAATTGTTTATGTAGAAGAGCATTGTTTGGCATTCCCCGCTATGATTATTTTCAGTGCAGCAATTATTTTATACGAAGGCAACTGGAAAGATAAATTATGGTTTGTTCCAATGGGTTTGTTCGCTATTGTTTTAATCAATATTTTACGACTCATTTTTATAGGCTTGTCGTTTGAACATCTTAGTAGTTTTTACTTTTCAATAAACCATTCATTAATATACGTGGTCATTACTTATGCTTTAATCTTTTTAATGATAACATGGTGGATTAAAAGAAAAAACAGAGAAAAGGAAATGGGGATTTGAAAACTCGGTTTATCGAGCCGGTGGTGTAAATTCTGTCATCGCAAAAATCTCGCAACCGGCAAGGGTTTCAGGGGGAAATAAAAAAGGGAATCCTTCAAAATTATTCTCTGCAGGGTTTCTTAACCTATAAAAACTATAAAGTAAAAGAACCCTGCGCTTATTGCGGCTAATTTAATTACTGCAGGGTCGTTTACCACAGACGCTGCGGGGAACAAGACCTTGATAGCAACAAACAAGGCATAAACAGCAACGATACACGCCTACATTGCCTCAATCAAGACCTTGATTGAATAGAACAAGGCATGAATCGAAGCTATCAAGGCATGGATAGGAACGATTAAGGTCTGCATAGTATCGAACAAGACCTTGATTGAATAGAACAAGGCGTGAATCGAACCGGTGGTGTAAATTCTGTCATCGCTCAAATCTCACACCTGGCAAGGGTTTCAGCAGGAAATAAAAAAGGGAACCCTTCAAAAGTTTTGAAGAATTCCCTGCAGGTACCCTCTCAGGCCGACTTGTCGAACTTTTACTCGGATATGGAATTAATTGAATCGATGATATAGACAAATTTTTTCGATCAGATTATACTGGCACTTTACATTTAAACCAATCAGTTCATTTTATTTATCTGTTAACTCAATTTTTTCAACCGAATAAATATCTCAGGATCAGTGTATTACCTATTTATAAAAAAGTGCAAATTTCCTTCTAATTTATTTTACCTTATTCACCGAGTAAAAGCAGAACAGAATCTTAATATTAATCAATTAGTTTTGTTTTACACACGCTCCCGATGAATTGCTAATTCTGGATGAGTAAATCGGGTTTATAGTATTTCTTGATATGCTTACTACAGGGTTGAAGTATTTCTTTTTCTTTATTGCTGTTTTTAGTTGCTGCTTAGTATTTGCAGTGCCTGCCAATGATAGTTGTGTAGGAGCCACTTCACTTGGCATTTTACCCGCGCCACCGGTTTGCGGTGGTGGCGTTCAAAACGGAACGGCTGTTGTAGTGGCAGGAACGAATGTAAACGCTACACCCGAAAATCCTTATGTATCGCTTACCGGTTGCGGAATGGCTTCGCCTGCCAACAGTGTATGGTATACTTTTGTGGCACCGGTGCGAGGCTATGCTGTAAGCATTACTGTTTCGGGCGGAACACTCGCTAACCCCAACATTGCTTTGTGGACCGGAACTATCTGCGATTCGTTAGCCGGGGTAAGTTGTATTGTGGGTTCAGCAAATACAGCAACGCTTTTTGTGAACAGCGGAATGTTACCGGGGCAAACTTATTATATACAAATAAGCGGCAATACCGGAGAAAGCGGCACGTTTAATCTTTCGGTACACGCCTTTCAGGACTGTTCTAATTGTTTGAATGCTGCGAGTTTGACGGCTACTCCATTACCGGTTAACGGCACTTATGCACCGGGGCAAACCGTTTCGTTTTGTTTTCACATTGACCAATGGACACAAACCACCAACAACTGGCTGCATGGTGTTCAGATGGCATTTGGGCCCGGCTGGAACACTGCTACAATTGTAGCCACACCACCGGCACCTTATATTTCTACAGCGGCTAACTGGGGTGGAGGCACACCCGCAACCTGTGGTAACTGGTTGTATTATCCCGCTGGAATTGTTAGTTCATCAAATGGCGCCTCATGGCCTGATGGTTTTTATTTTAATGGTACCTATAATACAAACGTATTAGGTATTCCAACCTCTTGCGGTTCTGCAGCCGATGGAAACCCCGGCAATAATTTTGGTGATGGAATATCGAATTCAGGTTTGGTTATTACACCAACAGCTAACGACTGGAACTTTTGCTGGACAATAGATGTAGTAACCGGTTGCAACCCGGGAATGAGTTTATCGGTAGCTGTAAATACGTCCGGTGACGGAGAATCGGGTGCCTGGACAAGTGCCGGTTGTGCCGGTGACCCGCCAACTACGTTTACTGCAATGATTTCTTGTTGCCCACCCAACATGAGCAGTACACCAACCTGCACCGGTTTGAGCGGAGGCAGTGCTACTGCTACACCGGTAGGCAGTGCCGGCCCTTATGTTTATACATGGTCATCGGGCGGACCTAATGCCGCTACCATTACCGGTTTACCGGCAGGGCCTTATACCGTAACGGTAGTAGATGCTAACCTTTGTACAGCTACCGCTTCGGTAACAGTTACCAATAATACTTCACCGGTTTCAACTGCCGGTACACCGGTTACTATTTGTTCCGGCAACACCGGTATCTTAGGTGGTGCAGCTACTGCCGGTTATACCTACTCCTGGTCACCGGTTACAGGTCTTAGCAGCAGTACAGCCGCTAACCCTACGGTCACTCTTACCAACGGAACTGCGAACCCGGTAGTTTCTGCTTATACAGTAACTACAACTAACTCAGCAAATGGATGCACTTCTACCGGCAGTGTGAATGTTACAGTCAATCCTCTGCCAACACCTACAGCAACCAACACCGGACCTTATTGTATTACTTCTGCCATTCAGTTAAACTCATCTGCAGCTACTTCTTATTCGTGGAGCGGGCCCCTAGGTTTTACCGGTAACACTCAAAATCCCTCGCGGCCTAATGCTTCGGTAGGCATGGGCGGAACTTATTCAGTTACAGTAACCGATGTCAACACCTGTACGGCAACTGCATCAACGTTTGTTGTTGTAAACAGTACGTTAATTGCCACTGCCTCTAATACCGGACCTTACTGCACCGGTGCAAGCATTCAACTTAATGTAGTGCCGGGTACTACTTTTTCGTGGAGCGGTCCTAATGCATTTACCAGCACAAGTCAAAGTCCTTCTATTGTCGGTGCAACTGCGGCAATGGCAGGCAACTATAATGTAACTGCTACCGATGCAAACGGTTGCAGTGGAACAAGCAATACCAATGTGGTAGTAAACTCCTTGCCTTCTCCTTCTGCATCTAACACCGGACCTTATTGCGAGGGGTCAAGTATTCAGTTGGGTGCTTTGGGAGGAACCGGTTATGTATGGAGCGGCCCTTTGGCATATACAAGTGCCAATCAGGTTGCGGTTATTACAAACAGTACCACTGCAATGAGCGGTGCATACAACGTTACCGTTACCGATGCTAACGGATGCACGGCTACTGCTTCTACTACTGTATTTGTAAATCCTGCACCGGTTGTAGCTACGGGGCCCGATGGTTTATTAACCTGTGCCATACTTCAAACCAATTTAAACGCAGCGGCAATTGCACCTGGCGAAACATATACATGGGGAGGGCCCGGTATAGTAAGCGGAGGTAACACTGCTGCACCAACAATAAATGCTGCCGGAACTTATACGCTTACAGTAACCGATGCAAATAATTGCACTGCTTCTGATAATGCTGTAGTAACTTCCAACACCATACCGCCCAATGCTAATGCGGGTGCCGATGCCATGCTTACGTGTTTAGTTAATTCTGTTCCGCTGAACGCAACTTCCACTACGGCAGGGGCAAGCTTTGCCTGGAGCAATGGGGTAAACGATGCGGCTAATCCTGTTACCGTTGCTAACACTTACATTGTAACGGTTACAGACCCTTTGAACGGATGCACCGCTTCTGATGCTGTGGTGGTTGGTATTGACACAACAACTCCAAATGCAAATGCAGGACCCGATAAAGTATTGCCCTGTGTAAATGGTGTGGCCATTAGTGGTTCTTCTACTACATCAAATGCTGTTTTTAGCTGGAGCGGACCGGGTATTTCTTCCGGTGCAAACACTGCTGTACCTTTAGTCAATACAATAGGTACTTATACTGTTTTGGTAACCGACCCTGCAAATGGCTGCACTGCCAACGATGCGGCCGATGTAACAGCTGCTATTCCTCCAACTCTTTCTGCTAACTTAACCGATAACCCATGTCCACAGATTTCGGTAGGGCAAATCAATTTACAGGTTACAGGTGGACTTTCACCTTATAGTTATCTCTGGAGTAACAATTCTTCTACTCAGGATATAACCGGTTTGCGCGGAGGGACATATAGCGTAACTGCTACTGATGCTTACGGATGCAGTGTAAGTGCTACCTATGTACTTACCGAAGGCTTTTTTACCGTAGATGCACAAGAGTATGCCACTATTAATATGGGCGACAGTGTGCAGTTAACCGGTGTAGTTACTGGCGGAAGAGGGCAGGTAACCTATAACTGGACTCCTGACTATCACATGAGCTGCACGGCTTGTCAGGCACCGGTGGCAAGCCCGTATATAACCATGATTTATACGCTACAGGCAACCGATAGCAACGGTTGCTCAGGCTACGATACAGTAACCGTGCAGGTTATTCCTATTCACGATATTTTTATTCCTAATGCTTTTACACCAAATGGCGATGGCAACAACGATTACTTCAGCATTTATGGAAAACTTAATCTGCTGGTGTTCTTTGAGGCCAAAATATTTGACCGATGGGGTGAAAAAGTATTTGAGTCCAATAACCCAAATTTTGTGTGGGATGGCACTTACAAAGGATTGTTGATGAATCCACAAGTGCTGGTTTATACTATGAAAGCTACCTTTCTGGATGGCTATTCCCGCACCGATTACAAAGGCAGCCTTACTTTGATAAGGTAATACAATCTTTCATTGATGAGGAAATTTCTATTTGTAATTTTACAAATAGAAACTTTGTAAAATTACAACAAGTACCCTCTCAGGTCAATTTATCGAACTGTTTAGTCGATATAGAATTAATAAGCACCGCACTAATGCGGGTATAAAAACCGCTTTAATGCTTACCGTAAAGGTTGTTCGCCATTTAATGATTGAATTGCAAAATGAGTACTTGTACCTATTGTGAAATATGTTCGAAGACATATCTTCACTTGCACTAAATAGGAATATAAAAATATTCGCATTCTTAAATTTATGAAAGATAAAATAGCAAGCTTCAAAATAGCGTATCAAACTACATCTACTGTTACAGAATCCAAAAACAAGAGAATAAAATCATATGCATTATTCACCTTACTTACTTTTGCAGCATTTCTTATCACAATTCATGCCTGCAAAAAAGAAAACACCTCACCGCCACCCGCCACACTTACATTAGACAAAGGCACCTACAAACAACTTGAAATTGCATTGGTTAATGCCGAAAGCATTACCCTGAACAGTGCTACTTACTTGGGTAATGTTGGCAGCACACAGATAATTTTAGTACGTGCCGAAAACAAATTAGCGTTTATGGTTCCTGAAATTGCAGAAGGCACCTATACATTGGTGGCTGACATTGAAGGAAAAACTTACAACCTTTCATTTACGTTACAGCAATTACCCGCGGTTACCGATGCGCAATTAGTGGTTAACACGGTACTTTTGCCTGCACTTATGAATAACGCTCAATTAGATAGTTTAGGCGCATTTGTGCAGCAATTAAATGCAGATAGTAACTGGGTACAGAATAAAGCCATACTCAAAAACAATTACGACAATTTTAATTCCAAATACAATGCATTGTCTGATGCAGATAAACTTCAGTTTGCCAAAATAATAAAAGCAAATGAAGCTGTGTTTTCTCAATTGGTTAACCTCAGCTCTCTGTTGGACACAGCCAATCTTTCGTTTAAAACAAATGCCGAATATGACCCGGAAACAGAATTAAACAGAGCAACCAATACTGTACTTACCTCAAAACTACGCTTGCTGCTGTTAATACCAATTACCGCGGTAACCGTTGATGTTTGTTTAAGCGTACCAACATTTCCTACATGTGCAGTTGCTGCCGCTTCTGTAGCTGTTTTAGGGGTCAAGTTATACCATCACAATACGGTTGTAAAAGCCATGCTTGATAAAGCGTTTAAACCATTCCAGGCAATGCTTGAAGGAGCACAGGAAAGGTCTTTAATTCCGTTTAAGAAAAACCAGTTATATGGCCTTGCTGTTTCGCTTAACATTCGAACTTTATATAATTCCGATATGGGGAGTAATGACCCTGCGGTGCAAGGTATTGTTACACAACTGAACGAAAGCGCAACTGCATGGTCAGATGCATTAGCATTGTTACCTGTGCCTTTTAATGACCATGCTGCTCATATTACCAACAAAACATCTTACCGTTCAAAGAATTTTGTTTATAGCGGCAATAATTTTATGGTATTAAATGTTTCTAATCCTTTAGTAAGTGTTGTTAGTCAGAATTTAGCAGCAGGTGAATTGCAAGTAAAATTCACAACCACGGCCAACTCCGACCAACCCTTTAGCTTCGATTTGAAATATGCCAAAAACAGCAATCTTATTACTAATACCATTGCTGGTTATGTGCAGGTAGAATCTGGTTGCGGATCTATCACTTCGGTTACCGATATTGA
>CAIYOV010000325.1 GCA_903927935.1 uncultured Bacteroidota bacterium
CCCGATGGCACGTAAATATCCATCCCTGTCTCATGGAAGCGAAGAAGCCGGTTTCGACCCTCATCAAACCTCCATTCCCATCGTTTATGCCCCCAGGAGCTAAAGGTCCCCAGATGCGACGTCCGTACGTACCGAAGTTGCTGGAGCGCTTTCCGCCATAGACGGATATCTTTATTTGGCACCTTCTGTGTTGGGAACCGGAATGACGACCAGCAAGCACCCTGTGCCACCCCTTCGCCAATACCTTGGATATCGCTTTTGGCTTCAATAACTGCCAATTTAATTCCTTTGTAAACCAGAATGTAATCGGCAGTCAATTTCTTGGCCCGTACGCCACCGGTTTGAATTTTCCCGGCAGTAATATTGTACTCACGAAGAATTTTGGAATCCTCCACAACGCCCCAACCGCAAGCCTTTAGCTTAGGGTCAATTAGTTCGGCACGTGTTTCGGCTTCGTTCATGGTTATTTGGATTAATTCGCTATATGCCTGGTTAACTTACTTTTCCGCTGCTCCAATTTGAGTAACTGAGGGTATAGAATGATAGTTTTCTTTTTTCCAAAAGCGAAGTAAGAAATCTATATCGTTCAAATATCTTTTGCCTGCACCTTCACTGAAGAAAGGGAGGTTCGTTTTGCAATTATTGATACAGTACATGGCCAGCTCGGTTGAAATGCTTTCATCCATAAGCAAACGAAAAATATGATCCTCACTTTCCTCTGCCTTGAAATATGGATTAGCGGGCAACGGAAATGCCGAATTAACATCAAAAGCCATTTCAATACCGCTTTTGGGATTAAAAAACAACAATCCTGATTCTGCTATTTCCGAAAAATTGTGTGATTCGTCCTCATTCTTTTCAAAGTAACCCTCCTTATGCATACTTTCCCGGGCTTCTTCAATATCTTTTTCTGAATGCGCTAATGACTTGTTATAATAATGGCTGAAGTCTTTCATGTAGTCTTCAATTTTTTCGGATGCCAAAAAAGCTATTGGTGAGCCGTTTGTATAATTTAGAAAAGCCTTTTGTTGCAATTCAATGGTTTCTTCGGTTTCTTTGCTTTTGTGATCCAGAAAATCGACAGCCCTTCTGCTTTCAAATGAGTTCTTTTCATCCAAGACCAAATCGGCATTAAATTCGGTATGGAAATAAACGCCTGAAAACCACCATTCATCTCTCCATTTTGCAATTCCCATAAAAACGATGGTATCAATTTTTTTTAAATTGGCGGAATGATCGAATGATTTTTTACACAGCTTAAACTTTTTGCCCGATGCAATGTGTTCAAGTGAAATATTGAATTCATCCTGTCCTTTGTAAAAGAAATAACCTCTTATTCTTTCCGAAGCATTCAAAAAGTCGGGGTTCAGGGGATGTTCTGTTCCTATTATTTCGGCTGCCCATTCCTTGCCTTTCAAACTTAATAATCGGGTATGGCTATTATGAAGCGATGAATCTCTGTTTTCGTTGAGAATTGCTAAAAGGTTTTTATTGTCGCCACTACCTTCCATTATTTCAGCTTCCTGTTCTTTTAAACGGAAAAGGGTGTCGGGGTAAAACAGGTAGGTTTCAAATAGAATGGCATCGATTAAACTTCGGGCAGTATAAAAGTCTGTTTCGTTTTCATTGCTCGTATAGATCGATTTCAGCAACATGTTTTCAGGTGCATGATCCCAGGCATTATCGAAAATTGCAAAGATTTTTTCGGCGGTCTTGTCAATGAAATCGTTAAAAGGAGCTATAAATTTTTCGGTTTGAACGGTATTTAAAAAATACCAAATCAGGAAGCTTACGTCGTGCGGGTTTATTTCGCTTTCGTAATATTCATCTAAATTATAGAAAGGCAATTGTTTCTTATAAAGGCGTTTGTGCATGCTGACGAAGCTGCTGTAAATATTGGTTTGCGAGATAATGTCTTCGAACCAGGCACAGAGGAAACAGCTTAGTAAATCAATCTCCTTCTTGTTGATGTACATTAAAAACACAAACGCGGTTTTTTCTGAGAGGATGGTTTGTTTTACCTCATTGCTCAGCTTTA
>CAIYOV010000326.1 GCA_903927935.1 uncultured Bacteroidota bacterium
GTCCTCTGAGTAAACATTAATCGTTATGGCTTCTGTTGGCTTGTCGCCTTCATCCTCGGCCTTATCGCCGTACTTCTTAGGCTGCGCCTTTGACATCGCCCAAGCTCCGCCATCCCAATAATAAAAGCCAGTGCTGCCATCAGTTTGGTAAACCAGTAACCCGCTTGCTGGTGACGAAATAGCAGCTCTTTGTGCTGATGTCATACGTGGTATAAGTAGTCCTCTCCAAGTGGGTGTGCCATCAGTAACCAAATCGAGCATGGCAGAGGCATCAGCAGCACCGGTCACCCTTGAAATTCGCACCCCGTTTTGTCCGTAGGAAGGTAACATAGCAGAAACAAAAATCACTACAACTGTTAGAAATCTTAATTTGTAAGTATTATTTTTCATGATACCCTATTATATTTTTTATTCCAAATATTTATTTCGTACAAACTGCACATGTTACCTCGCGATTTGCGGTATAACCATTACCTGCATTTAATGAACCTGGCATTTCGGTTTCGGTAGGATACCAAAGGTCTCCATTACTATCCGTAGTGGATCCGCTTTGCATAGGGTTGTTTATCATACAAACAAATTCTCCTCTCCGTTGTGTATAATGGGTAGAAACTACATATCCCCAATAATGCAATGTCCATGTTGCCGGGCAGGCAGTAGAACCCCAATGCACTAGAGTATTAGAAGCATTACTTACAATGCATACTGCACAAACGGCATCGTATTGCATCATGGAAGCAGAAGCTATCCCGCCATAAGTTGCAACTCCGTATCCTCCTACTTCAAACTCAGTACCATAAAGTCTACCTCCATTTTGGTCTGCATCACTATAAGTACCGGCTGTCCAACTAGGTGAACCTGAAAGACAAAGCGTATTGGCCCCCGAGCCACTTTCGTTATAATGACCACCCGTAACAAAACCTGCATATACTAAGGTGGAGGTAGCTGGGCACGTGTTTCTACCCCATGACGTAAATATTGTTGAATTAGAGGCGTTGGTCACCAGCTTTTCCCATTCCGTTCCGTTAAACATAAAAAAACCTACTCCGTTACCATTTGTCATTGCAGCATTGGTGTTATAAACTAAAAGTGAGGTAGCCGGAGATGCTATAGTTGAAACATCGCTTACTGATGTTAAAGATACCCTAGGTATCAGGAGCCCTTTGCTGTTAGAGTTAATATCTAATCTTGCTGAGGCATTTGGTGTGGCTGTTCCAATACCCACATTAGTTGTGTTATCAAATACTTGCGAGTTGCCAATATGTGTATTGTCGGGCGTCCATTTAGCCACATAATTAGCAGTGCCTGAACCTGCCAAAGTACCCCCTACCCACTGTACCCAAACAATGCCATCCCAATAGTAGTAGCCGGCTGTGCCATCGGTTTGATAAACCAAAAGACCGACAGCTGGTGTGGCCATGCCGGTTCGTTGAGCGGATGTCATACGAGGAATAAGCACTCCTTTTGATGTTGACTCTATGTCTAAGGCAGCCGAAGCAGTTGCTGTGGCATTGCTTGTACCAATATGCACCCCAGTTTGTGCGCTTATGTAATCGTGTGGTATTAAAAAAAATATCACCACAAAAAACAGAATACGGCTAGTGAGTGTATTTTTCATGCTTGTGTTGTTAGTTTCATTTGTTATAAATTTCAGCTTTAGCATACCAATTATTTAGTGCACACAGTACACGGCACCTCTTTATCCTGAGCATATCCTGAGGTAGCTGCTACCAAAACACCCATTTCCGTCTCGGTAGGATACCAAAGCGTACCATCGCTGTTAGCGTTGGTACCATAAAGTGTGGGCGTGTTAACAACACATACAAATTCGCTTTTATACTGCCCGCTATAATTGTCTGCCATCACATATCCCCAATATTGCTGAACCCAGTTAGCAGGGCAAACTGTCGTACCGGGTATCATTAAAGCAACCGAAGCGCCATCTACAGCGCACACGGCACACACTGCATCATAATTTTGATATGCAGTAGGTGTATTGTAAGTGCTCACTCCAAAAGAACCTGTTTCATACTCTGCCCCATAAAACAATGCACCGTTATTATCAGCATCGCTATACGTTGCGCTGGTCCAACTTGGCGCATTGGTAAGGCATACTGTATTATAACCCGAACCTGAATGACTAAAGTGAGCCCCTGCCACGTATCCTGCATAAACTAAAGTAGAGGTGCCGGGGCAGGTGTTTTTGCCCCAGTAAGTAAATATAGCTTGCGGCACGATAATCTTCTCCCAGTTAGAACCATTGTAAAAATAAGGCCCTACACCGCTTCCGTTAGTTATAGCGGCATTGGTATTATATACCATAAGTGAAGTAGCCGGTGATGCGATGGTGGTAGCATCTGTGGTGGATATTAACGATACCTGTGGTAGTAATAGACCTTTATTAGTAGCACTAATTTGAAGTTTTGCCGAGGCTATGCCCGTTGAACCAACGCTGGCAATTGTCCCGTTATCGTACATAATGGAATTGGTAACGCCCGTTGCCGATGTCCATTTGGTTAAATTATTGGTTGTACCAGAGCCAGAAATTGCCCCTGAACTAATTTTTGACCAATTCGAACCATTCCAATAATAAAAGCCTGTACCACTGCCACCGCTAATAGACCCATTGGTATTATATACCATGAGCGAAGTAGCGGGCGAAGGAACAGTAGCCACATCTGTGGTTGAGATTAACGATACGCGCGGTATAAGCAAGCCTTTGGTAGTGCTTTGTATGTCTAATACTGCTGTTGCATCAGCAGTGGTGGCTGAAGAAGAAATAACTGCCCCGGTTTGACTATATACCGGATTTAAAAAACCGAAAACCTGCAAAAACAAAACAAGAACAAATAATCGAAAAGAGTTCAGGTAATTATTTCCCATTGTAGCTAAGTTTTATTAAATCCTAAAAAATATAAATCTGACTAATGCCTGCTTTATTACGTGTTAAAACGTTGTTTGTTTTAAACCACTACTTGTGCTTTACCACGAATATACTGAAAATAGACATATTATAAATGCTCAAATATCATTCCAAATAACATATAAAAAAATGATACAGATCATTGCCAACGAAGGTAGGGGTGAATAATAGATTTTACCTGTAATTGGCACTGCTTTTTTTGCCCCTTTTTGTATACAAAAACTGAGGATTGTTGTATATTAAGGTAGTCATATAAAATATTCCTTAAAATGGGTCTTACAGCCACGTATCTTCTGGCGGTGCCGGGCAAAAAAGAACCTGCCGGCAGTTTCACCGGCAGGAGCAGCAACAGAAAAATCGTTTTTTATAAAACAAAACTGGTAGCCGGGTCGCTGTAAGGACCATTGCCATTTATACCGGCCCCTTTTACCCTGAACCAGTATTTTTTACCCGACTCTAAACCACCAATGCGCACTTTGGTTTTGGTAGAAGTGGCTTTGGGGGTCCATTCGCCCAGGCTGATGTTTTCGCAGATTTCGATAAAATTAAGGCGCGAGCCTTTCAGTTTATCAAACGAAAGGTCTACCGTTCCTTCCAAAGCATTAGGTACCACTTTCAGGTTTTGCGGTTTGCCCACATCGCCAGCCGGCTCCGGATTTTTACGTATTTCGAAACCAGCGCCCTTTATTTTAAAGGGTCGCCCTGCGACTGCCACTCAACATAAGCCCCCAGAATGGTCACCATTTTTTTAACCACGGTGTATTTCTGGTCCCTTATCAGGGTAGCTTCCACCCCTCCCTTCACGGCATTTTCCTGTGCCGTTACCAGTTCCTGCATTTTGTCGTGAAGTTCCAGCATGGTAGGCGATGGAGAAGGAAAATCAGGATTACCCGTCATTTTATTAATAATGGTGTTTACATACAGTATAAAGTCCAGTATGTTTTTGCTATCTATACCCAACCTGATGGTAAAAAGTATAATGCACGTGCCTACATAATTAATTGCGTTACGCATAAAATTAAATTTAATGGTTATTGAAATTGATTGACCGGCATCCATTTCGGAGGGCCGTAAGCCGTTTTGCGTGCGCCCCGCAGGGAGCAGACAAAATTAAGAGAGGGTAAAGCGCATTTTAAAATCTCCTTTTTTTAGTTTGGAAATTGTATTTGCCGTTGCTTGTAATATAGACCGGGTATAAAATAAAATGGATGCACGGCAGGCTTCATTTTTTTTGCCATAATGCATGAGTTATTGAAAATCAATGCAAAAAAAGTGGCATTTGCTATACCCTTTGTTGCAACCTGTTGAATGTTTGCGCTGAACATTAAACAGGTTAAGCCAATCCTTTTAAGGTTTGTGCTGAACATTAAACAGTTTACGACAGACCCTTTAAGGTTTGTGTTGAACATTAAACAGGTTGCGACAAACCCTTTAAGGTTTGAGCTGAACATTAAACAGTTTACGACAAACCCTTTAAGGTTTAAGCTGAACATTAAACAGATTAAGACAAACCCTTTAAGGTTTGTGTTGAACATTAAAGAGTTTACGACAGACCCTTTAAGGTTTGTGCTGGGCATTAAACAGATTAAGGCAAACTGTTTAAGGTTTGTTCCGGCTAGTCAACATATTCGAATATGGCATGAGCCCTTTAAAAGAGGTAAGCAGTTTGCCCGCCTTATTTTATAACGCTTATTTTTTTGTTATAGACCTGCCCGCCCGATTGTAGCCTTAAAAAATATAAGCCGCTTTCCAAGTCTGCAATACTTATGTTTTTATACGGATTTTGTTCGTGCGAAAAGAAAATTTCTTTCACCACCTGCCCATTCAAATTCATTAATTGAATTACTCCGTTTTCGCTGCCCGTATTGTTCCATTCAACGGTAATGTTGTTGTTGGATGGATTGGGGTAAATTTTAATGTCAGGTTTAATATAAAGTGGTTGAACGTTAATCGCAACATTAGAATCAATAGTTGCTTTTCGCAATCCATCAAAACTGACCTTGTCAATTCTCATTTTTGACGCCCCCTTTGAAGGTTGAACACCGGCACTTATTTCAATACCTGCACTATCGGGAATAAGGTTAGTAGGGGGGTAATAAATAATTGGTATGTCAAAAGCAATAAAACCTGAAGTGACAGGTGTAGGTGTGGTGTAAACGGCAGAACCAATTCTTTGCCCGGCATTAAATAATCCCAAGTACAACTTCATGGTATCGGCATTCTGAGGGGCGTACTGGTAATAGCCGTTAAAAGATTGATGCCGGCCGTTTACCGCAAAGCCTTTGGTAAAGCTAAAGTTGCTGTTGCCATACCCTAAAGTAATGTCCATGAAATTTCCATCAAATGCATAAATCTGCACCTCTGCCGCATAATCATCAGGCTGCGCAAATAGCGTTTGAACAATACTTGGCTGAGCGATTCCCTTGCTGAATCCGGCCGGTATATACTTTGAATAATTCCAATCTTCCAGTTCATTAAAGTTATAGGTAAACCAATTCTCAAAGGTGCCGTTGGTTACTGCGGGTGCTGCCGGCAAAAAACCAATATCATCTAAAGTTATAAAAGTAGCGGGATTGTTAGAGGAATAGGAACTGGAAAAGTTAGTGGGGAAAAAAAAGAGGATAAGGCTATCGGGTGTGCCCGATGAGTTGTACGATATGGGTAAAGAGAACCGCTTAAAATTGCTGCCTGAATTTCCTGTTATATAAAACAAATTATTGGCCATGGTATTGTTTCCGCTGTATAACCGCACCCATATAGTGGCACTATCACCCGCAACCAGATTATAATCGGCATAAAAAATTAAGGAGTCGGGTCGGTAATGGAAAGGCTGCCCGTCATAAAGATAAGCCCCCCCGCTTCCAGAGGATACATAACGGCAATTACCGAGGGCTGTTTGCCTCGATAATTTAATGGCATTGTTGCCCGCATGGCCGGGCACCTGCTGCATATCACTACCAATTACTGTCCAGTCAGCCGGCAATGGAACAGTTTTATTTTGCCAGTTCTGAAAATCCCAATTGGGTATTTCAGGCGTACCAGTGCACAACAGTCTTGTATTACCATAATAAGTATCGGTTCCCACCAGAACTTTTAACCGGTAATAATAAAGCGGGGTATCAATCTGTAAGCCAGTAAGAACTGCTGAAACAAAATGGGGAAATGTATCGGTTATGTCTGTTGTTCCTGCGTTTATTTCGTTTCCAAAACTGCCAGTGGGACCATATTCAAAGCTCACCGGAACCGGTGTGGGGTAATAAAAACCATTGATGCTTCCGTTTAAAACGGCTGAGGAATCAGTAACCTCTGTGGCTGTTTTTGTTTCAAACGAATTCGAAACGTTTTGAACGGTGAAAAAAGTGACTGTATTTCCGTAATAGGTATTGGCACCTGCTTCCCCCTTTAACCGATAATAATAAGTAGTAAATGGCATAAGCCCATTAACCGAGGCTATTACCGAATGTTGTATAGTATCGTTTACCGATGCCGGTGTAGCCTGAACTGAATGTGAAAACAAAGCTGTTGTATCGTATTCAAAATATAAATTCATAGGAACCGTAACATGGTTTATTGCTGCATTCAGTGTAGCAGAAGTATAAGTTA
>CAIYOV010000327.1 GCA_903927935.1 uncultured Bacteroidota bacterium
AATTGGCAACACGTCTGGTTTTGGTCCAGAAGAGTTCAAGTTCGAGCCTTGACGGGTCAACATTAAAAAAGGCAACGCGAGATATTCATCCAGAAAAGCGCAGCCGGTTAGGGAAGCCCTGGGGGGTCGACCGTGATTCTGTCCTGTGGTGTAATTGGCAACACGTCTGTTTCTGGATCAGAAGAGTTTAGGTTCGAGACCTAACAGGACAACTGAAAATCAAAGAGTTGCAGCACCTCAAACTGCAACTCTTTTTTATTTGCATACAATTTGCACACAAACGTATAAATCGACTCCAAAAATCAGCAACTAAACAATCTGCAAAACATTAATTAACAAAGCCTAAGCTATATCAAATTAATATTTTAAAAATGCGCTAATTGAAATATATTTGAAGTTTATTCCATCCTTAACATGTCCAGAAATAAACGTATCGTATTAATATTCAACAATTTTAACTCCAGTTATTGGTGAATAAATCGTCCAAACAAATTTTTCATTAAAATCGCTTTAAAGAACCTTAAACTCAAACAAAATCGTTCCAATATCATCTTTAACTGCAAAAATTTAATTCGTATCGGAATCTAAATTATCTGAATATTGCTTAGTCCCACCGAATGAAAGCGTAGAACAAGGGGTAAAGCTTTCGGACAAATTTTAATCGATACATTAATCCGAACTCAATCAAAAATCATCAGCATGTCAAAAAACTATTGAATTTCGGCACTTTAGCCGCTTAAATATATTTACTTTTTGAACGAACTATTGTAATATAACTCAATGTATATAAATAGCCACTGCCGATAAAGGAATAATCACCGTTAGCTTCATTGCCATCTCCTTCGCTGCCAACAGAACTGCTATCCCTGACATATTAGCCATTCCATTGAGGATAGTAGACTACTGTAATATTATTAAAAAATTTCTTGACCTAACAATGAAAATCACGTTAAAAAGACGTAAATTTATCTTGTTATGATGGTATGAAATCCCTGTGAGATAAAAAATGATAGCACAAAGCGAGAAAATATAGGAGACGAAGAAGTTTCGGAAAATGTATATGATTATGGCGGGGGATTATTCCGCTTGAGTTATAATTCAACTGTAAGCAATTGAATATTTATATCAAAAGCGAATTAAACATTAAAATTATAGGCTATAGAATCTAGAAATAGTTCGTCTTTCGGTACAATGATTATTGTGTCGGCACAGTAATCGTTTTTCTAATTTTTATTTATTAACCCTTTAAATTTTAGTATTATGGAAGAAGCTTTTATTGGAACAGTCGCGCTTTTTGCTGGTAATTTTGCACCTCGCGGATGGGCTTTTTGCAACGGACAGGTAATGCCTATTTCTCAGAACAGCGCCGTTTTTTCACTGCTCGGTACAACTTATGGCGGTAACGGAACAACAACCTTTGCGTTACCTGATCTTCGGGGAAGAGTTCCGGCACATGTCGGGCAAGGTGTTGGACTTCAACCAGTCTTTTTAGGTGAACAAATCGGATCAAATGCCAATACATTGACTATCGGTCAAATGCCAATGCACACACATGCAGTAAATGCCAATGCCACGACATCAGGCAGAGGGTTACAGGTATTACCAACCAATAATTTCCTTGCTCAGAATCAGGACGCATCCGGAAATTATGCTACGTCGTTAGATGCTCAAATGAATCAGCAAACTATCAGCTTTGTGGGCGGGAATCAGCCACTAAACAATATGCAGCCAACTCTTGGGTTGAATTATATCATCTGTCTTCAGGGAATCTATCCATCCAGGGATTAGATTATTATAGATTACAATAGCATTCTCTGTAAATCTGCAAAAAATGTAATGGATCTAATAGGTCCATTACATTTAAAAAAATTGAAACAATTTTAGTATGAAAAGCGCAACTACTTCAATAGTAAGTATAGAAAAGCAAAAATTGTGCAACTTCTATACTGGAGGTGATTTAAATTTTAATTCAACCCTTCTTTATAAAGGTGTTCAGCAAGATAAAAATACTCTTGCATGCAATGACAGAACTAATAGTTCTATATCTTATTTCATCAAAGATTATTCGCTAAAACTAAATATTATTCTAATTATCTTTTTTTATTTATTCTCATCTGGATTTGTATTCGGTCAGTCTGCCACAGTATCTGGCGGGGCAACTGCCACAGTAAACGGCACATACACTTATTTAGGAACCACTAATGTTGACGGTACACCCAGACCATATTTCGATTTACCTTCACCAAGTACCATGCGACTTGAATATCGTAATAATCCGTCTTACGGCAATGAATGGGATATTTGGGAATCTACAGCGCGCGGGGGTTCCGGAACAGTAAGATATTATACCGCGAGCACCTCAGCAACACCTCCGGCGACTGGATGGGTTGCAGATGTGGCTGGGCTTCCGGCTCCAACTGTTTCTTATGTGGCCAGCAGTGCTCCAACCGTAACCACTGCAGCTGCCTCCTCCATTCTAACAACATCGGCCACCCTAGGTGGAAATGTGACTGCCGACGGAGGTGCAACGGTTACAGAGCGTGGTGTTGTGTATTCTTTATCTTCAGCAAACAACAATCCTCAAATTGGAGGTACAGGAGTAACCAAGATTGCTTATTCAACAGGAGGTACTGGTAGTTTTAACCAATCAATAAGTTCACTTTCTCAAGGTACATCCTACCATCATAACGCATACGCAACAAATACAGCCGGAACCAGTTATGGTTCTGCCATAAGTTTTACTACTTTAACAACAACCATCACTTCTTCAACCTATAATGCCAGCACGGGTTCACTGGTACTTACCTGCACAAATATGACATCCGGCGACACTGTTGATCCAAGTAAAATAACCTTAACCGGTGAAGGTGGGTCAACCTACATCCTGACATCAAGCAGTGTGACAGCCAGTAGCTCCACTTCTGCATCAATTACATTAAATGCTACAGATAAAGCCGCAGTCAATCAGATAATAAATAAGAACGGCACTAGTTCTACGAGTGGCACTACCTACAATCTTGCCGCTGCAATTAACTGGGATGTAACAACAGGAAGTACTGCAGATGCAACCAATCCAATAACCGTAAGCAACGTGGCAGTTCCAACCATTACCAGTGCTACCTACAATGCTTCAACAGGGGTCTTAGTCTTAACAGGAACTGGATTTTTGAAATTAAGCGGAGCTGCCAATGATATTGATGTCTCGAAACTTACTATAACAGGAGAAGGTGGAGCTACCTATACATTAACCGACACACCTAATGTTGAAATTACCTCAGGTACTTCCTTCACATTGACTTTAAGCGCAACTGATAAAGCAGCAACTAATCAATTAATCAATAAAAACGGTACTAGTTCAACAAGTGGTACTACTTATAATCTGGCTGGTGCTGAAGACTGGTCTGGTGGTGCCGATGCCGCTGTAGTTGTTGCCGACTTAACAGGCAATGGAATTACGGCAAGCGGCTTGGCCAATCCTACCGTTACCACTCAGGCAGCAACCAGTATTTCGGTTACAACAGCAACAGGCAATGGAAACATTACCAGTTTAGGTGCACCCAACCCAACAGCTTATGGGGTATGCTGGAACACTTCAACCGGTCCGACAACTTCAAACAGTAAAGTGGATAATGGAGCGGCTTCGTCAACCGGCGCTTTCACTGCTTCAATGACGAGTTTAACCGGCGGTACGCTTTATTACGTCAGGGCTTTTGCCACCAATAGCACTGGTACCGTTTATGGTACTGAAGTAACTTTTACCACCCT
>CAIYOV010000328.1 GCA_903927935.1 uncultured Bacteroidota bacterium
AGACAAGGCACGAGCAAAACAAAAGAACGTGGCGAAGTTAACGGCGGCGGTAAAAAGCCCTGGAAACAAAAAGGACGCGGCGGCGCAAGAGCCGGTACGAGTCGTTCGCCTTTGTGGACTGGTGGTGGAACTATTTTTGGACCTCGTCCAAGAGATCACCGTCAATCTTTACCGAAAAAAGCTATGCGAGTTGCAAAAGTTTCAGCATTAAGTCATAAACTGAAAGATAATCAGTTGATTGTTGTTGATGATTTTTCATTCAGCGCTCCAAAAACAAAAGATTTTGCAGACATATTGTCGGCATTAAAGCTTAATGGAAAAAAAGTGCTTCTGTTGACGCATAACTACCAGGAAAGTGTATATAAATCAGGACGAAACATTGATCGTGTACAGGTTCTTGAAGCTCATAAAGCCTCAGCATATGAACTTTTGAATAATCAAGTTTTAGTTATTCAAAAGAATGCTATTAATGGAATTAACGCTAAATATGGCAAAACAGCCAGCGCGGAGGTTGAAAATGTATAATGTAATAGTTCGCCCCCTGTTTACAGAAAAAGTATCGCATTTAACAGAAGGACAGAATACCTATGGTTTTGTTGTAGCACTTGGTGCAAACAAAATTGAGATTCGCAAAGCCATAGAGAAAAAATTCAATGTCAAGGTTGAAGCGGTTCGAACCGCGATTACTGAAGGAAAAGGCAAAATGGTTTTTCGCCGCTCCGGTAGATTCTCGGGAAAGAAACCTGATTATAAAAAAGCATTTGTCGTGCTAAAAAAAGGCGACAAAATTGATTTGTTTGAGCAATTATAAGAGTTTGAAAGCGAAAGCGGAATTTAACTAATGGCTATAAGAAAATTAAAACCGAATACCCCCGGTACTCGTCATATGTCGATTTCCACATTTGAGGAAATCACGAGTACTACCCCGGAAAAGTCACTTCTTGCTCCTATCACGAAGAGTGGTGGAAGGAATAACTTAGGTAGAATTACATCAAAGCATAGAGGCGGTGGTCATAAACGTCAATATAGAATTATTGATTTTAAGAGAGATAAAGACAACATTACTGCTGTGGTCGAATCAATTCAATATGATCCGAACAGAACAGCAAGAATAGCACTTTTATTTTACAAAGATGGCGAAAAAAGGTACATCCTTGCACCTCAGGGCTTAAAAGTTGGAGATGAAGTTGTTTCCGGCAAAGGTTCTGATATTAAAGTAGGAAATGCATTGCCATTGAAAGAAATGCCTTTAGGTAGTTTCGTTCACAATGTTGAAATGAAACCGGGCAAAGGCGGTCAAATCGGCAGAAGTGCAGGAACTGCATTGCAGGTTGTCGCAAAAGAAGGTGACTATTGTCAAATTAGAATGCCATCGGGCGAAGTTCGATTGTTTAGAAACGATTGCAGAGCAACCTTTGGAACGATTGGAAATGCCGATCACGAAAACATCAGTTTAGGAAAAGCAGGTCGCAGACGTTGGTTGGGCTATCGTCCTTATAGCCGTGGTGTAGTACAGAATCCGGTCGATCACCCTATGGGTGGCGGTGAAGGTAAAACATCAGGTGGCGGACACCCTGTTTCGCCGTGGGGACAGAAGGCAAAGGGCTTGAAAACCCGTAAGCCGAAAAATCCGTCAAATAAATTTATTATCAAGCGCAGAAAAAAATAAGGTTTTTGAGTAATGCCAAGATCAGTTAAAAAAGGTCCATACATTGAAGTTAAGCTTTTAAATAAGCTTAGAGCCTTGAATGAAAAGAATGAGAAAAAGATTGTTAAAACCTGGTCTCGTTCATCGACAATATTCCCTGAATTTGTCGGTCACACTATAGCAGTTCACAATGGCCGCAAAATGATTCCGGTTTATGTAACCGAGAATATGGTTGGACATAAATTAGGTGAATTTTCACCAACCCGAATGTTTAGATCACATCCGGGCACCAAAGCTGAAAAATCCTCTAAATCTAAGTAAGAAAGGAAGATAGATACAAATGGAAGCAAAAGCGCTTACCCGTCACATTCCTTCATCGCCTCGCAAAATGCGATTAGTTGCAGATTTAGTTCGTGGAATGGCCGTAGACAGGGCATTAGAAGTATTGCATTTTCATACGAAACACGCTGCTCGCGACGTTGCAAAAACATTGCGTTCGGCAGTTGCGAATTTGCTAAATAGCGGAACGAATACCGAGAGATTGGCTCCGGAAGATTTATACGTAAAAGAAACGTTTGTTAACCAAGGTCCTACTGTTAAAAGAATTTCCCCCGCCCCAATGGGAAGAGCTTTTAAAGTAAGAAAACGTTCGTGTCATTTAACAGTTGTAGTAGCTAAAAAGTCGTAGGAGGTTACACTTGGGACAAAAAACTAATCCAATTGGATTTCGCGTAGGTATTATCAGAGGTTGGGAATCCAACTGGTTCGAGAAGAGAAGCTATGCAAAGAAATTGCAGGAAGACGATAAATTACGTCTTTACATCAGACAAAGATTAAAAAAAGCCGGTATTTCGCGGATTATAATAGATAGAACAACGAAGAATATTCAGGTTACAATTCATACCTCCCGTCCCGGAGTTGTGATTGGCAGAAGTGGTAAAGAAATCACTTCGTTAGAGCAGGAATTAAAGACCGTTAGCGGTCAGGATGTAAAAATTCAGATCAACGAGATAAAACGTCCGGAATTGGATGCTTATTTAGTTGCTGAAAATGTAGCAAATCAGTTACAAGGCAGAATATCATTCAGACGCGCGATGAAACAATCAATTTCATTGGCGATGAGAATGGGTGCAGATGGAATAAAGATTGTATGTTCAGGTCGTTTAGGCGGTGCAGAAATGGCAAGAACAGAACAATATAAAGATGGCAGAACGCCACTTCACACGATACGTGCTGATATAGATTATGCTAATGGAAGAGCCGAAACAATATACGGTTCAATAGGAATAAAAGTTTGGATTTGCCGCGGAGAAGTCTTAGGCAAGCGGTTTTCTGAGTAATATAGAATCGGAGATATTTTAATATGTTAATGCCAAAACGCGTAAAGTTCCGCAAATCACAACGCGGCAGAATGAAAGGGAAAGCACAGCGCGGAAGTACTATTGCTTTCGGAGATTATGGTTTAAAAGCGCTTGAACCTGCCTGGATTACAAGTCGGCAAATTGAAGCGTGCCGGGTTGCATTATCTAGAAAAATGAAGCGCGATGGTAAAATATGGATTCGCATTTTCCCGGACAAACCAGTTTCAAAGAAACCTTTGGAAACTCGTATGGGTAAAGGAAAAGGAAATCCTGAATTTTGGGTTTGCGTGGTAAAACCAGGTCGCATTATGTTTGAAGTTGCAGGTGTTA
>CAIYOV010000329.1 GCA_903927935.1 uncultured Bacteroidota bacterium
GATCTTAGATATAAATAATAAGGAGAGAAACCAAATTCATCCAGGTTGGCTGTTGTAAAAAGTAGCCGAGAACTAAAACAATAATGCCCGTATAAAGGGGGTTTCGCACATATTTATTTATTCCCCTAACCATCAGTTTTTCGGGGTGATGAATTTTTTGAGCCAGTTGCTTAATACCGGTAAACTCGCCCAGGTCATAATTGCGGAAAGCGAGAATCATAATCACTACACCCATTACCATCAGTAAAATTCCGAAGAAAGAAATGAATCCATTAGGCTGAAAAACAAAATTTAATTCGTACCTAAAAAACAAAACAAAGAGAATAAGCGCCAGAAAAATAAGGGAGAAGATATTGTAGGCAATCCGATAGAAAATAAACTTACTACCGAGAAATTTCTCAACGGCAGCCTTCACTTTGTTGGCCGCCAGAAAGCTGTGTGAAACAAAAAACAAGAGCCACAGAATAATCAGCAGAAGCATCATCATGCAAACTTAATCATTAATCGCCCTACAGGAATTTAGTAGTTTACTCCACCGTAACACTCTTTGCCAAATTGCGTGGCTGGTCAACATTACAACCGCGCAAAACAGCAATATGATAAGAAAGCAATTGTAATGGAATGGTAGAAAGCAGCGGCTCTAGGTATTCTTTTGTTTCAGGAATTTCAATTACGTAGTCAGCCATCTTGCGCACTTTATTATCGCCTTCGGTTACAATGGCAATAATTATTCCCTTACGTGCCTTCACCTCCTGTATGTTGCTTATTACTTTTTCGTAAGTGCTATTTTTAGTAGCAATCACCACGACCGGCATGGCTTCATCAATCAGGGCAATAGGCCCGTGTTTCATTTCCGCAGCCGGATAACCTTCGGCATGTATGTAAGAAATTTCTTTCAGCTTCAGCGCACCTTCTAATGCTACAGGAAACTGGTATCCTCTACCGAGATAAAGAAAGTTTTTAGAGTCTTTGAAAATTTCAGCCAACTCTTTTATCTGTTCTTCGCATTGCAAAGTTTTCTGCACTTTATCAGGAATGGTTTCCAATTCGGCAAAAGCATTTCGCAAATCCTGCATGGTAGCTTTGCCTCTAATTTCAGCAAAACCAAATGCCCATAAAGTAAGAATAGCCACCTGTGAGGTAAATGCTTTAGTTGAAGCCACGCCAATCTCCGGACCAGCATGTGTATATGCACCTGCATGCGATGCACGCGGAATAGATGAACCCACCACATTACACAAGCCAAAAATGGTAGCTCCTTTTTCTTTGGCCAGTTCAATCGCAGCAAGTGTATCGGCAGTTTCTCCTGATTGCGAAATGGCAATAACTAAATCATCTTCATTAATAACAGGATTGCGGTAACGGAATTCAGAAGCATATTCAACTTCAACAGGTATGCGCGCAATGTCTTCAAACAAGTATTCACCCACCAAGCCCGCATGCCACGATGTTCCGCAGCCAACAATTATAATGCGTTTCAGATTTTTGATTTTGCCTTCGTGCTCTTTCAAACTCCGCATAGCAAACATTCCTGTGGCCGGGTCAAACCGTCCGCGCAACGAATCGTAAATAGAGCGTGGCTGCTCGTGAATTTCTTTCAGCATGAAATGCTCGTAACCGCCTTTTTCAATCGCCTCCAAATTCATCTCAAGTGTGTGGATATATGGAGTTTGCTCAATGTTATCAATTGTTTTGATAGTCAGCTTTCCATCAACAATAGAAGCAATTTCGCTATCGTTCAGATACGTTACGTTCTTGGTGTATTCAATAATCGGTGTGGCATCGCTTGCCATAAAATATTCTCCATCACCAATGCCTACTACCAGCGGAGAACCTTTTCTTGCGCCAATTAATTTTGCGGGGTCGTTCTTCGAAATAATAACAATGGCGTAAGCCCCTATCACTTCATTCAGTGCTAATCGGACAGCTTCATCTAAAGTGGTATGCGTATTTTGCTGAACATCTTCAATTAAATGAACGAGCACTTCAGTATCGGTATCGCTTATAAATTTATGACCACGGTTGGTCAACTCTTCTTTCAGCGTAGCATAGTTTTCGATAATGCCATTGTGAATAATAGCAATATCTCCGCTCTGGGAAAGATGCGGATGTGAGTTTACATCGTTGGGTTCACCATGAGTTGCCCAACGGGTATGTCCCATTCCCAAGTGTCCGTGAACATTTTTTCCGGCAGCGGCATTTTCCAATTCAGCAACCTTGCCTTTGCATTTATAAATGTTCAGGGTTTTGTCAAGCAGGGCAACGCCCGCACTGTCATAGCCCCGGTATTCTAATCGTTTCAATCCTTTAATAAGAATAGGATACGCTTCACGGGGTCCGATGTAAGCAACTATGCCGCACATAAGCTTATAGTTTTGTGTAAGTGATAACCAAAGTTATCTGATAATTTTTATCTGTCGAAGAGTTGGCAATCACCACTCTTTCGGAGTTTGTATTGGAAGAAATAGTTTCCAGATAAAATCCTTTATTGGTATAAATGCCCTGTATCAGTTTCTGGAAATATCTTTTAATGTTGAAGTGGTAGCGATTGATAGAAATTCCATTTACAGTTTCAGCCGTACGTACTCCACCAAACCCACTGGATCCGTCATCTTCGAAGTGCTGTGCCTGCCCGGCATCATCAATACGGTACATATTCAAAACTAATGGCGCTGCATAGGTATCAACCGCTGCCACCTGAGCAACTTCAGAAAGTATCAGTTCTGCTTTATTAATAGCAATATTCTTAGGCAGGGAATCAAGGTCTTTTATCAGAATTCTTCCTTTCACACCCGCACCTGCCTGCAAATACATTTTTTCTTCTCCATTTACATTTGGTGAAGTAACAGAGGCATTAACCGGAGTGCCGGTATAAAGATTATCGAAGTGATTGACCGATACCCCAGAAACAGGAATAGTGTAATAAAGCGAATCGGCTGTAGCATTATGATAATACAAACGAATACCCGAAACCTGCGACTGCAATAAAAGATATAATAAGCCGTTTCCTGCAGTTGAAGTGCTGGAAGTGATATAAAACCCCTTAAAAAGATTCAAGAACGAAGTATTATCCCTCAGCGTATTTGTGTCAGCTAATAAAATTTTATTAGCAAAGGTACTTGATAGCGGAATGCGGAGATGCGGTGCTAAAGTTCCATATGTAGTAACAATACTATCAGTCATTTTTGTTCCCAAAGTAAAACCCGACAATGTGCCCACTGGTGGAATATTCACCGCAAAAGCATCGTTAGTTTTATAAGTGGTTGAGTCGTTCATGTTTTGAGCCAATTCATACACTGACACATCCACCGGCTTATCAAATTTTCCATAGACTCCATTATACTTAAGCATCAGGAAAGCCGAATCTAACACTGGTGTTTCTCCAAAATAAATGTTGTTACTGTTAAGCTGGCATTGCGCGTAAAATCCGGCAAACGTGTTCCCGAAATTTGGGTCTGCAATGCTTCCTAATAATCCTACTGCCACTCCATTTGAATTTAGCGGCTTTTCAAATTCGGAAAAAACTTTTACTGAGAGAGTATCTTTAGCAAGGTTCAGGTTATCATCACTCGTCAACAGGTTGTTGTCTTCAATCAGCGGCTCTTTACAACCCTGCAAATAAAACAAGCACCAGCAAAGAACTGCCGGTGCTATTAAAAAAGTGAGTTTGTTTTTCAATTTTAAGTTCGGTTAAGGCGCGCAAATAAAACAATAATCACCTCAAACGCTTAGTTCGCCAGAATATTTTGGTAAAACTTGTTCAGCATATTCAATGGATCTTCTTCGTTGCTATGCATATTTAAAACCTTCTTTCCTTTCGATTTCTTAAGATGGCTTGTCACTTTGGCATCGAGAGCATCACCCACCACCAAACCATCAGCAAATTGAACACCGCCAATATGTAAACTCGTATTGTCGCCTTCTCTGAAAAAATCAAGATGCTTTTTCGAAATATCTTCGCTGATAGCTGCCTTTATTGTGAAATCATTTTTCAACTTATCTTTAAATTCATTCTTAGCTACTGAGTAAACAACTTTAGTGTTGGTAAAAATGGGGTCATCTTTATAAGTTGTTTTCAAATACATCGGAATCAAACTGGTCATCCAGCCAAAGCAATGGATAATGTCTGGAGCCCATCCAAATTTACGAACAGTTTCCAGCACTCCTTTGCAGAAGAATATCATGCGGTCAGAATTATCATCAAAGAACTTATTGTTTTCATCATGGAAAACCAGTTTGCGTTTAAAGAAATCTTCATTA
>CAIYOV010000330.1 GCA_903927935.1 uncultured Bacteroidota bacterium
AACGAAACCGATTATGAAGGTACCGGAATCGGTTTGGCAATTTGTAAAAGAATTGTGGAGTATTATCATGGTGAAGTATGGTTTGATAGCGTAGTTGGAGAAGGAACTACTTTCCATTTTACCATTCGTAAATTCTAAATTGAAACAAATACTTTTTTTAAAGTGCTTTCTGAAATTCAGAGAGCACTTTCGCTTTTATTGAATCTTGTTACTTCCATCCATTTATTTATTTTCACGCCTCATTTAAAAAAATACTCATGCCATATCTCTTTACCTCTGAATCGGTTTCTGAAGGTCATCCCGATAAAGTTGCCGATCAGATTTCTGATGCCTTAATTGACCAGTTTCTAGCTTATGATCCGCAAAGTAAGGTAGCCTGCGAAACACTTGTTACAACCGGACAGGTAGTGCTTGCCGGTGAAGTAAAATCAAACGCCTATTTAGACGTGCAGGAAATTGCCCGCGAAGTGATTCGTAAAATAGGGTATACCAAAGCCGAATACATGTTCGAGGCGAACAGTTGTGGAATCTTGTCTGCCATTCACGAGCAATCGGCTGATATCAATCAGGGAGTTGAAAGAAAAAAACCGGAAGAACAAGGTGCCGGTGACCAGGGAATGATGTTTGGCTATGCAAGCCGCGAAACAGATAATTATATGCCGCTTCCATTGGAACTTGCGCATACTTTATTGCGTGAACTTTCAGCTATCCGCAGAGAAGGGAAAGTAATGACCTACCTTCGCCCGGATGCAAAAAGCCAGGTAACCATTGAGTATGGTGACGATAACAAGCCATTAAGAATTGATGCAGTTGTAATTTCTACACAGCATGATGATTTTGGGAAAGATGCTGTAATGCTGAAGAAGATTAAGGATGATGTGGTGAATATTCTTGTTCCGCGCGTGATGAAGAAATTGCCAAAGCGTGTACAGGCGTTATTTAACGATAAAATAAAATATCACGTAAACCCAACCGGTAAATTCGTTATTGGCGGTCCGCACGGAGATACCGGTTTAACAGGAAGAAAAATTATTGTTGATACCTACGGAGGGAAAGGTGCTCACGGTGGAGGTGCATTCAGCGGAAAAGACCCAAGTAAGGTTGACCGTTCGGCTGCTTACGCTACCCGCCATATTGCAAAACATTTAGTGGCCTCGGGAGTTTGCGATGAAGCGTTGGTACAGGTTGCCTACGCAATTGGTGTTGCTCAACCGGTTGGTTTATTTGTAAATACTTATGGCACCGCAAAAGTGAAATTGACTGACGGACAAATTGCTGCTAAAATTTCAAAGCTTCCAGAATTTGACATGCGCCCTTATTTTATTGAAAAGCGTTTCAACCTCCGCACACCTATCTATTTGGAAACTGCTTCTTACGGTCACATGGGAAGAGAAAGTAAAGTGGTAGAGAAGACATTCAACAAAGGCAAGAAAAATGAACTGAAAGTGAAAGTGAAATTGTTCCCTTGGGAGGAATTGAACTCAACAGGAGCAGTAAAAAAGGCCTTCGGTCTAAAATAAAAGTTCTCTTAATAAATAAACTAAAAGGCGATTTTCGAATCGCCTTTTTTTATTTCACCTTTATAGCCTGTGAAGCCATCTCTAAAATATTTTGTTCTCTTTCTGCTTGTGGTTGCGCTGGCTCCGTTTTTCATTATTTGTTTTTATGCGTTGCCGTTTGCCGATGATTTTTGTTTCGGTTGGACTGCCTCAGAAAATATTTCGTTCCTGCAGAAATTTCTGAATCAATATTTGTATTGGAACGGAAGATATACAGCAGATGTGCTGGTGAACCTGCACCCTTTGGTTAGCGGTAAGATTCTGAATTATCAGTTAGCAATTTTTGTTTCGCTCATTGCTACACCATTTGTGTTATGGCTTTTTATTAGGTGTTTGATAAGTGATTTTATCGTTTCTTTCATCGCCTCGTTATTCATTACTCTTCTTTATTTGAACTACCAACCTAACTTTACAGAAGGAGTTTACTGGTTTATCGGAATTTCGAATTATCATTTGTGTATTCTTCTTTTCCTGCTTCAACTCACTATTTTATTGAAATCGATTTCAGCAAAAGGAAGAATCAAATTGTTTTTTCAATTTGTGTCAGGTCTCCTTTTGATTGCTTCAGTGGGTTTTAATGAAATAGGAGCCATGCTGATTCCATTCTTCTATGTTTCTATTGCTGTATTCAACAGGAAACAAGAAAAAGAAGAGAAAAAACTTTGGATTGTTTTTGCCCTGGTCGCGTTTCTTGCGTCTGCTTTTGTTTTCTTTTCTCCCGGTAATTTTGTTCGCACGCATGAATTCGAAAACCGTTTCGATTTACTGCATTCGCTTTTCTACGCTTCACTCCAAACTGTCCGCTTTTTAGCCAAGTGGATTTTAAATGTTCCGCTTTTGCTGATGAGTTTACTTGTAATAATCTATGCGGATAAAATAAAAAACAGGCAGATTGATTACAGATTGCTGCTTGCTGGATTATTAATTGTTGTTTTTACCGGTTCCTTCCTTCCCTATTTCGCAACTGGGGTATTAGGTCAACACAGGACCATCAATTTTGTTTTCTTCTTTTTTATTCTGTTCTGGATTTTATTTCTGCTTTCTGTTTCCGAAAAATTTCTTCTTCATCAAAAGTTTGCCGTGTTCAAAAACGAAAAAGCAACAGTTGTTGTGCTAACTGTAAGCATTCTTATAATGATGGTAACCGGCAACAGTTTTAAAATCATCAACGATTTAAGACAGGATAATTTCAGGAAGTACGAAACAATATTTATTGAAAGAGAAACAAGTATTCTTCAAAACCCCTCTGCCATCATTAAAAAATTGAAAATAATGCCTGCAACATTTACGGTTGTAGATGTTCGCAGTGATACTGCCTGGTGGGTGGATAAGTGTATGAAGAAATATTACACAGAAAGAAAGCAAACTACTTTCCTCTTCCGTAAATAATGGTAAGCACAGTGTAAACCATTATCTTTAAATCCATCATTATGCTCATGTTCTCAATATAGATGATGTCGTATTTTAAACGTTTTACCATTTCGTCTACTGTGGAAGCGTAGCCGTATTTCACCATACCGAGCGAAGTGATGCCGGGCTGTACTTTAAATACATGACGGTAGTGTGGAGCAAGTTTGGTAATGCGGTCGGCAAAATATCTGCGCTCTGCACGAGGACCTACAATGCTCATTTCGCCTTTCAGTACATTGATGAATTGTGGTAATTCATCAATACGGTACTTACGCATGGTTTTGCCAATATTCGTTATACGACCATCATTTTCTTTAGTCAATTGAGGTCCGTTTGTTTCCGCATCTATTTTCATTGAACGGAATTTATAAATACGGAAAGTTGCACCGTATTGGCCAAGTCGCTCCTGCATGTAAAACACCGGGCCGCCATCAATCATTTTAATGCGCAGCGCTACATAAAGCGTAACCGGTAAGGTAACCAGCAACGCGAAAATTGAAGCCCATACATCGAACCAGCGTTTGGTAATTCGCTCCCATTCGTTCAAAAGCTTTGGAGGAATTTCAATAAACGCTTCGCCAATAGCGTGATTCATTTTTACGGTTCCCGAAAGAATATCATACATATCGGGTATGATTCGGATGGTTACATTTTTATCGGCCATGCGAATGAGGATATCATTCAACTGGTGGTGTTCTGATGATTCGATGGCTATAATTACTTCTTCAATTTCGGGATTGTCGTCTATTACTTTTTCGAGGTCGCTGAGTTTGCCAAGTTCTTTAAGTTCGGTGGTGAGGGTGTTTTTTTCGCTGCCGTTGAGTTCTAGGTAACCGGCAAAATGAAAGCCGAACGATTTTTCGCTCTTCTTCATTTCTTCATAAACATCATCTGCTTTCTGGCTGCTGCCAATCATCAAAGTGCTGAAGCCTACTTTGCCGCTCCTGATGTTTTTCTTTACCCGATAAAGAATAAAAAAACGGCCAACGAACGTGAAGAAAAACTGCAAGGAGAGCAAAACAAAAAAGGTGAGGTAGTAATCTGAATATTTGCGTACGTAATCATCTAACAACAGCAGGAAGAAAATAATGATGCTGCCGAAAAAACTAACGATAAAGGTTTTGCCAAGTTCCTGTAGCCGCGATTTTTTGTAGAGGTCGGTGTAAGTTCCCGTGAGGTAATGAAAGAGTAGCCATAATTCGGGCACTATCATCATGGCTACCCAGAAATTACGGTCGAGAAAAGGAAGGTTGAAATGAAGCGGGTTGGCCTCAATAACTATTTTGCGGAATAGGAATAAAAAATACCACGCCAGCACCGAAGCCACATAGTCGCTGAACACATACCAGCCGAGAATGGATTTTCGTTTGTTCATCATGGACCGCAATTTAAAAATGCACCAGTTTCACATTATCTATATACACGCTGCCGCCACTTGACCCATACGGACGCAAAGCCTCGAAATAAACATTATAAGTATCGGCCCGCAGGTTGCCAACGTAATTGCTGAACTTTACATACACCTTATGCCATTCGGACTGTGCTGTTACAAACAAAACCGGCACGCGCACTATACTGCCGCTATTAAAAGTTCCGTAAAAGCCCGCGTAAAAAGGCACTTCACTTTTATAATCTAACTCAAGCCAAATTTCCTGACCTTCGGGTAAATCGTATTTAGTAACATGCGAAATTTCTTTACTGGAATCGGTGGCATTAACGCTCATTTTAATGCAGCGGGTTCCGCCATAAACCGGATCAACATTCCCATCGTTCACCAAACTGGAACCTGTAAAAGGATTGCTGAAATTAAAATCTTCGGCAAACGAAAACTGCGCACCATTCACATATTTGAAAACCGGATGGTGCGAATATTGCTGCCCGCGGGTGCCAACAATAGAAAAAGTATCGGCTGTATAAAAAGGATAGATAACGCGAACCCCCGACTGGCCACTTTCTTTAATACCGGCACTTACTACAAAGCGAATGTCGTTTTCCTGCAGTACCGGAAAGTTACAGGGCAATTCGTATGCGCCCACGTTATCGCTGTTGGCTTCTACCCACACATCGGTAATATTATGTGAACCCACACCCTGACCGGTAAGCGTAAGTACTTGTACCGAATCCATTTTCATATACACCGGCACGCCATCGTTGGGCATGGGTTTGCAGCCGTTAAATAAAAGCAGACAGCATGTAGCAGGCAAAAGGCAAAAAGTGAGGAGTCGAATCTTCATTTGGTAAAAACAAAAACTTAAACGTTGGTTGTTTTAAAAGATTGCAAATAAAGGAGAAAAAAGAAAACTCCCCGGCAAACCCCTTGGTTCCGCTTTTATTTGGTAGCCTTCGGGGCCACCAGCTGCGCATTTATTTTGTCGAGTATATTCTGCGCCAGGTGCATGGCGTTGTAGCCATCCAGCATGGTTACAGGCACCGGCTTGTTTTGAGTGATAGATTTGTGAAACAGTTCCAGTTCCATTTGAATGGCATTCACATCTTTCTTCTCTACGGTTTCGTAAGTGATATACTTTTTGCTGTTGTCGGGCAAATCAATTTCAAAGTGATTGGTTTCGCCATTGGCAGAAGGCATTTCGTCTTCAATGCGGAACAGGTCGCTTTTCTTTTTCAGAAAATCCATACTTATGTAAGCCCCAGGTTGAAAGATGCGCATCTTGCGCATACTCTTCACCGAAATTCGGCTCGCAGTTACATTTGCCACACAACCGTTGTCAAATTCAATCCGCGCATTGGCAATATCGGGGCTTTTAGAAAGAATAGCCACACCACTTGCGCTGACACGCTTTATGTTAGCTTTCACTAAACTTAAAATAATATCCAGATCATGAATCATTAAATCGAGCACCACCGAAACATCCGTTCCACGCGGATTAAATTCGGCCAGCCGGTGCACCTCAATAAACATCGGCTTGATGTTCTTTTTATTTAAACTCAGTATAGCAGGATTAAAACGCTCCACATGTCCTACCATTGCTTTTACCCGGGCTTCGTCCACCAGTTCTACTAATTCATGCGCTTCTTTAACGGTGGAAGCCAAAGGCTTCTCAATAAAAATATGCTTACCTTTTTTAATCGCATCTTTTGCAATCTGAAAATGGGTTGTGGTAGGCGAAACAATATCAATGGCATCGCAGCATTCAATCAGTTTTTTGGCAGAGTCAAACCGCTTAATGCCTAATTCTGTTTCTGCCTTTTGGGCATTTTTGTCATCGGGGTCATAGAAACCGATAATGTCGTAACCCGAAATTTCTTTGAGCAGGCGAACATGAATTTTGCCAAGGTGACCAACACCAAAAACTCCAATGCGAACAACTTTTGCCATGCAACGAATGTAATGAGGAAGAAAAACGGTAGCACTTTTCCCCACAAATGATTTGCAAAAGATTTTGTGGATTGGCTGTTTTTGCCTACTGCCTGCTGTCAATTGCCTACTTTCCTATATTCGCGTCTCCATGTATTACAATCGTAAAATAGCACTGCACACCCTCGGATGCAAGTTGAATTTCTCCGAAACCTCTGCTATTGGCCGTTCGCTGATAGAAAACGGCTTTCAGAAAGTTGAATTCAGTGACCGGGCAGACTACTACATCATCAATACCTGTTCGGTTACCGAAAATGCCGACAAAGAAACAAAGCAGGTGGTAAAAGCAGCTTTAAAAACAAATCCCGAAGCAAAAATTATTATCGTTGGCTGCTATGCGCAGCTAAAGCCCGAAGAAATTTCGAAAATAAAAGGTGTGAATATGGTGCTGGGGGCTAACGAAAAATTCAGGATTCACGAATACATTGAACAACTGGAAGAACAAACAGCACCGGTAGTGATAAGCGGAGACATCAACAACGTTGAGTTTTATGCCGATGCCTACTCGCAGGGCGAGCGAACCCGCAGTTTTCTGAAAGTGCAGGATGGCTGCGATTATTTCTGTTCCTTCTGTACTATTCCTTTAGCGCGTGGTAAAAGCAGAAGCAATTCCATTGCACGTACGGTTGAAGTGGCAAAGAAGGTTGCCGCCACCGGGGTAAAAGAAATAGTGCTGACCGGTGTGAATATTGGCGATTACGGAAAAGCAGTTGATGGCAACGAGAGAACAGAAGAGAATTTTTTATCGCTGATAAAAGAACTGGAAAAGATTGCAGAAATGGAGCGCTTCCGAATTTCCTCTATCGAGCCGAATTTGCTTACGAACGAAATTATAGAGTTTGTTGCAGGCAGCAGCAAGTTTATGCCTCACTTCCATATTCCTCTTCAAAGCGGGTCCGATAAAATTCTGAAACTGATGCGTAGAAAATATCTGAGTAAACTGTATAAAGAAAGGGTGGAGAAAATAAAAGCGGTAATGCCTCATGCTTGCATTGGGGTAGATGTAATTGTGGGTTTCCCCGGTGAAACACACGGGCAGTTTTTAGAAACCTACAATTTCGTAAACGAGCTTGATGTTTCGTATTTGCATGTGTTTACTTACAGCGAGCGCGCAAATACCCGTGCGTTGAATATTTCTCCGGTAGTTCCGGTTGCTGAACGAAAAGAGAGAAACAAAATGCTCCGTATACTTTCTGAAAAGAAGAAGCGGAAATTTTATTTCGAGCACGTAAATACAAAACGTAGAGTTTTATTCGAAGCCGAGAATGATAACGGTATCCGCTATGGCTTTACCGACAATTACATTAAAGTAGGAATTCCATACGAAGAAGATATGTGGAACACCATTCAAACTATTCAACTAAATGAAGTTTCGGATTTCGGTTACGTAAAAGGAACGAAGCATTTAGAGTTTTCATTGGCTTGATAAATTATTTCTTTCTTTCGCTTCGTTAAATTTGTTTCATGCTTCTATTGCGTTGCTATCCCAGAATCACCGATTTTATCTTTGAATTATTTAATCATGCCACCTGGGCAGATTTTCGATTCCTGCCAATATATAGCTATGGTTTTTTTGTTGCCTGTGGTTTTTTTGCAGCTGCAACCATAGCAGTAAGCGAAATGCGGAGAAGAGAAGCACTAAGTTTGCTCAAGGGTCAGGAAACAGAAATAATAGTGGGTGAAGCACCTAAACCGACTGAACTTATTTTCTATTTTCTTTTTGGCTTTGTGGTGTTCCTTAAAGCTATTGGAATTATTATCTATCAACCTGAGTTGAGTAAGGGCATCATGACACTAAAAGAATTTATGCTCTCATTAACTGATGGTAGCTGGCTAGGTGGAATTATCGGTGCAGCATTGCTTACCTATTACTACTTCTATACCAAGAACAAAGAGAAGTTGCTTCAGCCGGAGAAGAAGAAAATCACCGTTTATCCATCTGATGGCATTGGCGATTTAGTAGTAATTGCCGCTGTAATGGGTGTAACCGGTGCCAATTTTTTTAACTACCTCGAAAACCCCGGTGACTATTCAAATTTCTGGAGTGACCCTCTTGGTTCTATGTTCAGCGGGCTTTCGGTTTTTGGAGGATTAATTTTTGCTGGTATCGGTTTCGGCATTTATGCATGGAGGAAAAAATTTAATATCGCCCACTTTTTCGATTCCGTAGCACCGGGTTTTATTCTTGCTAATGGTATCGGTAGGATCGGTTGTCATGTTGCCGGTGATGGCGACTGGGGATTAGCGAACCCTTATCCAAAGCCATCATGGTTTCCTCAGTTTTTATGGAGCGATAACTATGCATATCACATCATCAGTTGCGACCCGAAAATTGATGTTCCTCTAATGAATTGTATGGGTGATGAAAGCTGTTGCCAGTTAGCACATGCGGCCTATCCAACTCCTTTGTATGAATTGCTGATGTGTACAACAATCTTTATTATCCTTTGGAGTCTACGCAAAAAAATGACTTACAAGCCCGGTATCATCTTCACCATTTTCATGATTCTTATCGGCATTCAACGTTTTGCCATTGAGCAATGGCGCGATTTAAGTGGAAGAGACACTTATAATTTTATCGGCATTGAATTTCGGCAAAGCGAAATTATTTCCATTATCATGTTTACACTTGGTGTTATGGGAACAATTTATCTTTGGCAAAAGTTCAACCCTGTTGTAAATTCAAAAACCAAAAACGCAGAGAAGAAATAAGTTTTGCCATGGGGATTACAAGCTCAACTAAGAAAAAATCTGTTCCACCTTTTCCGAAAGAAAAGCATTGGTTGTTTGGCAGCGCATACATATTGCGCGAAAATGCTCATGCTATAATACCTGAACTAATTAAAAAGTATGGTGATATTATTTCACTTTCACTGCCTCTTACCCGCCTTGTAATTGCAGCAAATCCCGAATATGCGCGCTATGTTTTGGTGGATTGAAATTAG
>CAIYOV010000331.1 GCA_903927935.1 uncultured Bacteroidota bacterium
ACCTCGGCAAATTTTGGCTTGCCGATGGTTAAATTGCAAACCATGCTGATAAGAGCCGCGCCTTGTGCGCCCATAATTGCCGCCGCAGAACCGCCACCAGGTGTGGCAGATTTACTGGCAAGGTCATCGAGAAATTGTTGGATAGGTTGGTCTTTTATTTCGCTCATGGTTGAATGCTGTAATTAAGGAAAATATTTATAAACATCTTTTCGATGTAAAAAGCGGGTGTAGTTATTTCATCATTGATTATTTCAAGTCCAATTCGATATTCACCTAAACGAATACGATAAAAACACTCATAACCTTGCACAATTTAATATGATTTATCTCTGATAACGTATGTGCTGATTTACAATCATCAATGATTTCTTTAACTTTATTTAAAAGTTTTTGGTCTCGAATAGCGCGTAAATCTTTAGCAAACTTTGCTTCAAATTTTACCTGCACTTTCATCTCCATTTAAAATATAAAATATTTCATCTTCGGAAATAAAATCATCGTTTCTACCCTCTGTAATTGCATTTGCCAAAGCCACTTCTTCTAATGCTTCTAACATGATTTCATGCAAAACTTCGCGTTTATTTTTAATTAAATTCACCATGATTTCAGTTAATAATGCTTTGGTTTTTTCATCATCGAGTGAGATAACAGCATTCATTTTATTTCTCCAGTGTTTTTATTTTTTTGGAATATTACAATCGTTAAAAGTAGCCAGATAATAGGATGGGCTGACGAAGGATGCCCATCTGTCGCGATTGATGGGCTTCGTACCTCAGCCCATCCTATCGTGCTATTCAATAATGTTATCTAACTCCAATAATGCGACTGACTGAATCGCTGAACCAGCAATCCCTCTGATTGAACCGTGCATCTGAGTTGTATTTACTAGCACTTTTTCTAACTGTTTTTCCCGTTGTTTCCAAATTCGTTGCATGGCGTTTTTTTCTGAGTCTAAATCTTTTTTCATTGAGGTAAAGCCTTCGACGATGGCTTCAATTTGTAAGCTGAATTCATTACTGGTTAGGTAATCGTAAAGCATCTGGGTTTTTTCGCCTTTATTTTCTTGACTGGCTGTAACTTCGCTCAATTTAATTACCGACTCACGCAACACTACGCACAAACCTTTAAATTCTTCATAGGTACAAATCCACACGCCTTCTTTTAGTCCCATCCGTTTCATATCATTAGGCATAGCTTCTGTGACCAATACACCTAAAGTAGCGTTTTTATCCCGAATATCATTTTTAAACTTTTCTATCCAAGCAGCTTGAAAGTCTTTAGTACGCTTACTTTCGTAATAAATCGTACCGCAATTTTGCCGATTACGCGTATGGACTATTTGCAGACAATCCGCACCTTTTGCTCCTTTTTTTATTTCTTCAATCACATCTAAAGGGAATTGTTCTTTTAACCATTCCTCAATTGCTAATTCTTGAACTTCGCCTTGTAACTGTGTTGAACCCTGCTCGGCTTTGCGTTTCATTTCCTCTGCCAGCTTTGTTTGTTCATCAAGTTTTAAT
>CAIYOV010000332.1 GCA_903927935.1 uncultured Bacteroidota bacterium
ACATGGGGAAGGTTACCGCATATTCTTTGGTACAGAATTGTTTAATCTCTTTATCACTTCCCGGTTCCTGCCCCATAAAATTATTGGCAGGAAAACCCAACACTACTAAGCCTTTGCTGCTATATTTCTCATAAAGGTTTTGAATGTCTTTGTATTGGGGCGTGTTACCGCAAAGGCTGGCTACATTTACTATCAACAACACCTTGCCTTTGTATTGCGAAAGAGAAACATCTTTTCCGTCAATATCCTTTACCGTAAAATCGTAAACGGTTTTGGTTGGTCCGGCAGCAAATAAAATGACGAGTATAGAAGTGAGAATGGTTTTCATAGTTTATGTTTTTATTCAAAACAAATAAAACGAAGAAAAGTTGAGAGAAGAAAAAGAGTTGTTATCATTTCTATAAAGATAACAACTCTCCAATTTTATCGAATTAGCGTAACGCTGCCTTTGTATTTACGGTCAGTATTATTCATCAGCACCACTTTGGCAGTATAAACATATACGCCCATTGGTAAAGGTTTGCCCTGATAAGTGCCATCACAACCATAGAAGAAGTTACTTGATTCAAACACCTTTTCACCCCAACGGTTAAACATCTGCCAGATTATCTGTTTTACCCCGCTTCCATACGGAAGGAAAATATCGTTGTTACCATCCCCATTTGGCGTAAATGCATTGGGCCAGAAAACCTCACCTACCGGTAGTACATTCAATGTAATATTATCTGAAGCAGAACAACCATAGCTATCAGTGTAGACCAAAACATACGTAATAGTATCTACTGCAAGAGCAACGGTATTCTGACAATTCGCACAACTCAATAAAGTATCGGGCATCCAGTTGTAAGTTCCCCCGGTTACATTGCCCGAATTAATACCTGTGAATATTCCAACATATTCTCCTTCGTAAACTAATTTGTCTTCGCCCAAATCTACCAGAGGAGTAGGAACAAAATTTACGTTCACCGCATCGCTTGCCGTGCAGTTATTATTATCAGTTACAGTTACAGAATAAACTCCTGTAACAAGCGGAATAATGCTTTGCATAGCTGCCGCTGTGCTCCATAAATACGAAGGGAATCCGTTAGGTGCAGTTAGACTAACCGGTGAACCTTCACAAACAGTAATATCATTCCCAATGTTTATGGTCAGCGCAGCAGGTTCTGTAACAGATGCCGATGCAGTGCCGGTACAACCGGAAGCATCGGTAACAGTTACCAAATAATTTCCTGCCGAAAGATTTTGAAGTAAAGAAGTAGTAAGCGTATTGTTCCAAACGTAACTGTAAGGAATATTTCCACCTGCAACATTCAACGTAACTGTTCCATCATTCGCACCAAAGCAGGTAATGTTAGTGGTTGCTGCAACTACATTCAAACTATTAGTTGATGAAGGAACAACCACCGCAACCGTATCAGCACATGCATTTACATCTCTTGCAATGGCATTATAATTTCCTGAAGAAACACTATTGAAAATATTCTGCGATTGAAAATTTACTCCGTCAATCGAGTAAGTATAAGGAGGGACGCCCGCAGTTGTAACATTCACCATAACCGAAGCATTATTCAATCCGCAACTTGGCGGAATAACTGTTGCGCTTGCCTGAATGGTACAACAAATAGCGGGTAGAGTGAGCGAAGCGTTAGCGCTCGATTGGCATCCGTTGACATCTGTTACAGACACAACATAGCTACCTGCATGTAATGCAGGAACAGCTTGTGAAATGGCAATTGGAGAAATAAACATAATAGGCGTACCACCACCGGTATCTACCGATACATTGTATGGCGCAGTTCCTCCACTCAGATTGATTGTAATTGAACCATCATTATTTGCACAAGTTGGGTTTACAAGATTTGTTACTGTAACACTCAGTGTGCTATTTGAATTTAAAGCAAACGTGGTATCAATAAAACAATTCGCATACGCGTTATCAGTAATTGTTACATTATAACTTCCAGCACCAACACCGGTAATGGAAGAAGTAATTTGTCCGCCACTCCAGTTGTAAGAATAATTTCCTGAGCCATTGGTCATAGTAAGCGCAATACTTCCGTTAGTTTGCGCACAGGCGGGTTGAGTAAGATTCGCATTTACAATGAATGTGCAACAGTTAACAGGAGCAACTAAAGTAGCATTAGCTGTAGCAGTACAACTACCGGCATCAGTAACACTAATACTAACTACTCCGGCATGAAGCCCCGGAATATTCTGTGAACCAGCAATTGGAATTACCAAGCTAAACGGAGTTCCACCGGTATCAATTGTTGCGTTGTATGGAGCAGTTCCTCCGCCAAGTGTTACCGTAATGGAGCCGTCATTTCCGGCACAGGTCGGATTTACCTGATTGCCAAACGTTACTGTCAAAGTGCTATTAGAATTCAAAGTAAAGGACGTATCAATAGTGCAGTTTACAAAACCATTATCGGTAACAGTTACCGTATAAGTTGCTGCAGGTTGATTGGTAATGGAGGAAGTGCTTTGCCCTCCGCCCCACTGATAAGTATAATTACCCGAACCATTTACCGGAGTAAGCGCGATGCCTCCATTGCTTTGTCCACAAGTTGGCTGAGTTAGGTTTGCATTCATTGTAAAGGAACAACAGTTAACCGGAGCAACAAGGGAGGCGTTAGCACTTGCGGTACAAGCAGAAGCATCTGTTACACTTACGCTTATAGCTCCGGCATGTAACCCTGGAATGCTTTGCGAAATAGCAAAGGGAAGATTAATGGTAAATGGTGTTCCCCCGGTATCAATAGTTACAGAATAGGGCGCTGTTCCTCCTGCAAGAGTTACGGTAATTGAACCGTCATTTCCTGCACAGGTAGGGTTCACCTGGTTGCTGAAGGTTACACTTAATGTGCTATTTGAATTAAGTGTAATAGTCGTGTCAAAAGTGCAGGTTGGCGTAACCGTACTCGTAATTGTTACTGTATAAGTTCCCGCCCCCAAACCTGTTCTGTTTTGTAAAGTAGAAGGGCCATCGCTCCATGCGTAAGAATATGAGCCGGCCGGTACCGGAGTTACGTTAATACTTCCGTTATTCCCACCGCATGTAGGTTGTACCTTTGTAACTGTTGCACTTAATGAGCAACAGGCATGTGTAGTCACATTTATCACATCGTTTTGTGTAACGCATCCTGCAGTATCTGAAACTGTAAGTGTATAAGCCGTTGGTGGCGGACAAACCGTTGGATTCAACGCGGTAGAGTTCGTCATGTTGGTAGTCGGATTCCAACTGAAATTACCTGTGTAAGAAATTTCGGGATCATTGAATGAAATAGACCAGCTATTAAAGAAACCGGTAGGCAGAGTAAAACCATAGTACACTGCATGAAAATGCAAGGTCCATTGCCCGTTAGCTGAGCAACCATTCAATCCACTGAAAGGCTGGTTAGGACTGTAGCTGCCGGAGTATGGAGAAGTACCTGAAGTAATGTTTCCACCGGCTGGCACAAAGCATGTGTTTGTCAAATTGTTTCCCGAAATGGTACTGTCTTTCACCAACAAGATAGAATCTCCGCTCGGGCAAATGAGCCAGATGTCAAAAATATCTACACCGCCAAAAGCAATCATGGTCAACGAGCCAATGCATACACTTGTGATAGAACCGGTTTGAATAGTAGTTTGATTCAAACCTGTCACACTCACACTCATACTTAAATCAGCCACTCCCGGTGTTGCCGGAATCAACGGAGGAAACCCCGGGAAACCCGGTGCGCCACTGATAGTTGCCTGTTCAGCATCTGTGTAGGTGGGTGTTTTTGCAGGACTTACAATTACCTTGGCAGTAGCGTGAAGCTGTGCACATTGACCGGTACAAACTGAAGTATCATTACCGGCATTTAACTGCAATGTAGGGTTTCTTACAACGAGTTTTACTGTATCACGGCAGGTTGTTGTTCCGTTACTCATCACCACATAATAAGAAGTAGTAGTATGCGGAGCAACAGCATTAGGGTCGGTGCCACCCGAAGGGCCTAAACTGTAATTATCCTGTTGCCAAACAATATTGTAGGTGGGGTCATTACAGTAAATTACTACGTTGTCAATTCCCCAATGGTCATAATCTGCACCTGAGTCATTATCCTGATACCAGCGAAACTTTACGTTGGCGGTAAGCGCGGCTACCGGAACCTGATGACAGTAATTATTCCAGTTAGTTAATTGCGGGTCGTTACCCCCGTTCGGATCCTGATAATTTATGGTAACCCAAGTGGCGCCATTATCAATTGAATATTGCAGGTACACTCCTTCTGCAGGCAAATCGGGACCTTCGCATGGGGAGGCATCTCCTTGAATGGAATAGCGCATATCAAAACAAATCGTCACACCCGCATTGGTACAGCTACTAAGGTTGAAAGCTGTGGTAGTTAAAATTCTTGGAACCGGTGATGAATTTCCCATCCATACATAAGTAGTGCCGTCAACTGTGTTCGGTCCGCACGGGTTATTGAACATGGCTTGTTGTGTAGAGGACCAACCCGGGCCATACGTACCGGTATTGAAGTTTTCAGAGAAAATGGCGTTTCCTTGTCCCTGTCCGTAGGCGGAAAGCAAAACGCTCTGTCCGCATACAATGGTATCCTGCGGTGCAGAACCTGTAACATGGCATTGAGAAAATATTTGCTGAGAAATGAAGAAAACTATCAGGGCAGGTAGAATCTTTTTCATCTTCTGTTTTATTGAATCGTTTTTACAGAAATATTTTTCAACTCAAAATGCTTCAGCGAGGTAGAATTAAAGTTCAGCTGCTTCGAAAAAATAAAAAGACGATTGTCTTTCGTATCACAATCTCCCTCCAGTTTTTCTGCCTGGTTCAGGTGAACAGAAAATTCCCGCACATCAGGTTTTGTCATGGAATTGGAGAAAGTAAGCTCTTTAGTATAATAAACCTCTACCGGTTCCATTTTAAAATTGATGAACCGCAGCAGAATTTTCTGCTGGTGCATTCCGTTGGGTATATCATGACAATCGGAATAGCGGTAGAGGATTTCTACTTCACTGTTTTTAAAATAAGATTTCCAGTCATCGGCAGCAAAAGCCGAAATGCCGCTGAGCAGCATACAAGCAAAGAGCAAAATGTTTTTCAAGTTGATGTGTTTTTGAACGAAACGAATATATCCGAAAAAATCAAACGCCCGTTCGAATTAAGAACAGGCGTTTGAAGCTTTCTACAGCTTAATCAGTTTCTGTGTAATGGTTTTGGTGCCCGATGAAATGTGCATCATATAAATTCCGGAAGCTACATTCAGATTAATTTCTGATTTCGGACTCTGAATTTCAGATTTAAATACCAATCTTCCTTCTGCATCAAATACTTCGCAGCGGCCGTTCAACCAGCCATTGGTTACGGACAGGTTAAAGTTGCCATCATTATTCGGGTTAGGATAAACACTCATGGTCTCTCTGGTTAAATCGTTGATACCGGTAACGGTAATGACCACCGGTAAGGATAAAGCGGTACATCCGTTTGCATCACTGATTAACACCGTATAACTGCCTGTTTGAGTGGCTATCCACATAGGTGTGTTTGCGCCCGAAATAGCCACACCATTCAAATACCATTGATAGGTAACTGAATTATAAGCAAGCAGGGTATCGCCATTCACACTGATACTAACCGGTGGTTGAGGATGAACGTTTATAGCTAAGTGATTAGAAGTAGCTGTGCAGCCACCGTTATCAGTTACCGTAACATAATAGTTGCCCGCCAGTTTAGTATAAATACAGGCCGTGGTAGCTCCCGTATTCCATATGTAAGTGGCATAACCCGAAGGTGCGCAAACCTGAGCACTGTCGGTAGAGCACATAATGCTCTTATCGCTGTTAATAGTAACATTGTTCGCCCCTGAGCCGCCCACTGTTACACTGGCAGTAGCCGAACATCCTCCGGCATCATTAACGGTTACGGTATAAGTTCCGGCTGCCAGGTTGGTAAGAGACGATGTCGTTGCACCGGTACTCCAGGCATAGCCGCTAGCGTTTCCCTGTGTTACACTTACCGTAGCTGTTCCGTTATTATTTCCGCAGCTGGTGTTGGTTGAAGTAGCGTTTATCAGCACTCCCGTTGAAGCACTTACCGTAGCACTGGCGGTAACCGTGCATCCGCCTGTTCCGGTAACTGTTACCGTATAAGTTCCTGCTGCAAGATTTGATGCCGTAGCAGTAGTTGCCCCGCTGCTCCAGCTATAACCGGTAGCCGTGCCTGAGGTGACAGTAACACTTGCCGAGCCATTGCTGCTGTTGCAGGCAGCACCGGTTGAAGAAGTGGTAACGGTTGGTGCTCCGTTTGAACTTACCACTGCACTTGCCGTAGCAGAACATCCACCCGGACCGGTTGCTGTAACGGTGTATGTTCCGGCTGAAAGATTAGAAGCCGTAGCGGTAGTTGCCCCACTGCTCCAGCTATAACCGGTAACTGTTCCCGAAGTAACGGTTGCCGTTGCCGAACCATTGCTGTTTCCACAGGTGGCATTAGTAACCGAAGAAGAAAGCGTAATACCACCGGTTGAACCCACCGTAGTAGTAGCAGTAGCAGTACAGCCTGCACTTGATGTAACAGTAACCGTGTAAGTTCCCGCTGCTAAGTTCGAAACCGTTGCGGTTGTTCCACCGCTGCTCCAGGCATAGCCGCTGGCCGTTCCGCCCGAAATAGCGGCAGTAGCCGTACCGGTGCTGGTACAACCGGCAGCCGTAGATGATGCGGATGCCGTAATACCGGTAGATGAACTAACCACCGCACTGGCAGTTGCCGAACAACCACCTGCAGTTACCGTAACCGTATAAGTTCCTGCTGCTACGTTTGAAATAGTAGCCGTTGTTCCTCCGTTGCTCCAGGCATAAGCCGTAGGTGTTCCACCTGCAGGAATGGCAGTAGCACTGCCGTTGTTATTTCCGCAGGTAGTATTGTTGTGAGAAGCAGATGCTGTTAAAGCACAACTGGTAGCACAAGCAGGTAAGTTACCCGAGTTGGCAACCATAAATTCGTTGTGGTTTACGTCCATAACGCGTAACGGAAATTCGGGAGGGGTAATGGTTGCATTGGTGCTGAATTGATTCCATGTATAAGTAATCGGAGAGCATCCCGGTGGTAAATCGCAGATACTTAAAAGACAGGTGCTGCAGTTTTGTGATGAGTCCTGTTCATACCAGGTATAACCGGGTGTTCCGTTTGAAACCGTAAGATTACCGTTCGCCTCGCGGCATACTGAAAGCGATGCACAAATGTTTACCGTAATAGGAACAGAGTCGCTTCCGCAGCCTATGGTATTATGAACATAGAATGTTCCCTGCCCTGATACAGCCGGGCTAAACACTCCGGTTGATGAGTTGGTGATTCCTGTACCGCTCCAAACCCCACCCGGAGTTGAAGCTGTCAGCGAAACCGGACCATCGGTAGTGCAATAAGGTCCGGCAAAACATACGCTGGCATCGCAGCAAACAGTGGCTACCGGTGCACCTGCACTGGCAAAAATTGATTGAATAGAACCGGTACGCGCACCTGAGTTGGCATTGCCGGTAGAACCGCAGGCAATAATATTACCGCTGGTGCTTACCTGAACATCATACACATTAAAAGTAGTGGTATAAGTTGCCAGCTGTGTAAGGCTCTGGTTAAATTTAACTACCTGATTTCGGGAGCCTACAAAAATATTTCCGCTGGCATCAATATCAATTCCGCTGTTCTCCATATACGAAGAACCAAACGAGGTAGAGAACGCACCGCCCGGTATAGCTACCGAAGTGATAATAGCACCGGTTTGAAAATTGCGTTTATCTAACCGGTCGCCACGGTTTACATAAACAAAGCCGCCATATGTTTTTATGGCAGGTATACCTGTATTGTTCACCCGGAAGTTTTCGCATTTATAACCTAAGTGGTAATTATTATCGGAATAATGTTTGGCCTGTGCAGGGGTAGCACACACGCCAAAGTTTTGATTAAAAAAGCCAATGGAATCATGGGTCATGAAATAATATTTACCGTTGCCGCAGGCCGTAATTGAACGCACCTCCTCGGTAGGGAACAGTGCCCCGTCAGTAACTTTAAGACTGCTCGTTACATTTCCGCTGTTCATATCTACCTGATAAACGTATGGCTGCGGTGGCAGGGTATTACCGGTACCGCCAATCACCAAAATGGTTTGGTCGCAGTTGAAAGAAATAGTCCAGAACTCGGTGGATGAAAAAATACCTCCGGGGCTGGTGTTGTTCCAAACCAATGTGCCGGATGTATTTATTTTTTCAATCCGCGCAATGGAACCTGCCGTTACATATGAGTTACCGGCATTATCTACCGCAAACGTTCCAAGCCAGCAGTTAGAGGTATCGTAAGGGGTGGTGTAGGTCCATTGCAAAGCACCGGCCGGGTCATATTTAAGTAACTGCATGGCCATTACACCGCCAATGGCATACACATTACCTGCCGCATCTTTCTCGCATTCCCAAACACAATCCCATTGAGTATTAAAGGCAGGCGCCTGCACCCAAGGGTCGAGCACCACGGTTTTTGTTTTATCGTAATTGCCTAATGCAAAACTGATGGTGTTTCCGTTGCGGATAAACGATGAGGTAATTTTTGAGTGAATATTGTTTTGATAAAATGTTTGAGGGGCGTGTTCAACAATGTCGCCAAATTTGGTGGCGTAGTGAATGTTCTTTTTACCATCTATGGTAACCGCATCTACATCCGAATATTTCATTTTTATAACCGATACATCGGCACCGGGGTGAAGAATAAATGAATATTCAATTCCGCCTTTAGGGTGGAAAGTATATTCCACATCAATATTCTTATACAGGTTTTTGTAAAGCAGTTTTTCGTAGCCGTTTACATGGTCAATACTTTTTTTACCCATGTTGTAATTAAAATACTGGGTAACGGTATAAAGCCCCACTACTTCGGTGTTAGGGTTGGCGTTTTCCCATTGCATCTGCACAAAATCGGTTTCTGCTTTCAAACCCTTACGGCTTTCAAACTCTTCCCATTCTTCGTGCGATAGTTTTCCGTTTTTTCGCCTTACTTCTTCTTCCTCGTGCGATTTATCTTTGGTATAAAGCTCTTTCTTTTCGAGCCGGTAGGTTAAACCGGTTTTAGTAAACAGCAGTTGTGTGGCACCGTAATCGGTAGCGTAAAGAATTTTAGAATCCGGAAGATTATTTCTGCCGTTCCACTGCCCTTTATTCTCCACAAAAACAGTTTGCGATTTAGGAGTTATCTGCCAGTTGGTGTCAGGAGTTTTTGCTGAAATAGTACAGACAGCCATCAGCAGGCCGAGCGTAAAAATGCTTTTCATAAGTGTGTTTTAGCGTTAGTGATTTTGAGCAATCGGTATCGAATATAGAAACTCACTTTATACCGACAAGAATATTTTATAAAGGGTTGCCTCAATTGAAAAATGAATTATTTCGAACATACCTTTCCGGTGTTTGTGAGCTTACGGTCGCGGCAATTTTTAATAAAAAACAAAACGCCCCGCAAATGCAGGGCGCTTTGTTTGAATCTTTCAAGGGTTACTGTTTTACCCGGTTACGGTAACACTTACCGCATCGCTAATTACGCCTACCTCTTCATCGCCCACCACATAGCGCAGTTTAAACTGATACACTTTGCTAACCCCGGCAGCAGGGGTGTGAGGGTCTAAATAATGAGCCGTTAAAATTCTGCCTACCATAATAAACCCTGCCCCATCGCCATAGTCGGCAAATAAATCGGCCGCATCGGTATGCTCGTGGTGCCACTGCACATAAGCGTGACCGTTTTTGAGCGATACCTTAGGTTGCGGTTTAATACCTGAAGTATCGTTCGGAATTTCGGCACCAATTATACCCAGGGCTTTGCCTATAGCCTCGGTATAAGCCGGGTTACTTTTAATGTTTTGAACCAGTAAAGTAACGCGGTTAAATATGCCTGCCGCTACTGCCGGCATGGCGGGTGTAGAAGGTGGTGTGGGAAAATTGCCAATGTCGACCGGGCTGCCATCGCGCAGGGCATTTTTGTAGGCGGTAAGGGTTTGCACATAATCTTTAAACTGAGGCAGTGCCAGAATAACCTTGGCAAAAAAATCGGCATCGGCTGCAATAGACGCCACCGCTGCGGGGCTTACGCTAAGCGCCACCGCATAGGTTGCCAGCGCGCTGGCAAAAGTTGTTATCCATTCGGCTTTGCCGAGGTCATCTTTTGGTAAATAATACTGATGTTTCATAAAAAATGGGTTTATGGTTAAAAAAATAGAGACTTGGTAAAAAGCAGCGTTGCCGCATAGCCCGAGGCATGTGTAGCAGCCGTTGCGGCATATGCCGCAGCCATTGAGGCACGTGCCGCAGCCACTGAGGCACATGCCGCAGCCATCGGGACACATGCCGCAACCGCTGAGGCATATGCCGCAGCCATCGGGACACGTGCCGCAGCCACTGAGACGTATGCCGCAGCCATCGGGGCACATGCCGCAACCGCAGAGGCATATGCCTTAACCACTGCGGCATGCTCCGCAGCCATTGCGAGTTCCACCTTATGATTTAAAACCTGCTGCATTTGTCTTGTTTTTGTTTTATGACACAAGTTTAGGGAGCTCGGGGCACTTGCGCCAATCATGCATGATTGTTTAGAAAGTAGACAAATTCAGAAAATTGTAAAATGAATACACCACCTAACCCCGAGGAAAGAGAGTTTTTAGATACGCTCTTCGAAACCTATTTTGAAATGCGCCACGAGAAAGATAGTTCCATAGCGCATGAAGCCGAAAACCGCTTATCCGAAAAATGGAACATTAAGCGCGATGAAAAACGCAAAGCTCCACCCGGCCTGCTTACTATACGCAGAAAATGCCTGTCAACCGGTACTTGCATGGTTGAACTTTTGCTAAGAACCAACAAAAAATTAGAGCAGCTTAAAAAATGACAAAACCATGACCTAATATATTTAGGTGGTGTTGCAAAGCGGAGTATTTTTGAGATGCTTATGAAAAAGGGGTTACTGTTTTTGGTTTGTTGTTTGGTAATTAAGCCGGGGCTTATTTTTGGATTTTATAACGTAATGGTTTTACCGATCACCCCAAATACAGATGACAGCGTTAAGATCGTTTACACTTATACTACTCCTAAAAATCCAGCAACCATATTTTCACGCATTGTAAATATTCATGATAGCATCGTGGATGTAGCGATTTGTTCTGGCTATGGTCTACAAGACGGAGGTGTTACCTATAAGGATACTATTAATTTAGGGAAATTAAATGTCGGTAATTATACCTGTAATTTGAGTTGGTATAGAACATTTATTACTGACACGTCATGTCTGTCAACAACTTTAGAAAGCATTTATTCGATTGGATTTACAGTCAATGCTATTAATGTAATTAATGGCATTGCAAATAGAGATTTCTTACAGTTCACCACCAACCAACTAAACATAAACATAGACGAAAGTCTTGTAGGCGCACAACTGAATATTTACAACGTTACCGGTAGTTTAGTGCAAAGCGCACAACTGCAAATGCCAAATTCAAAATTCGAAATTCAAAATCTGCCCAACGGAGTTTATGTGGCAGTGGTAACAACCCCTAAATCCCCTAAAGGGGACTTTAATACTGTTATGCGCAGATGGGTTAAAATGTAAAACAAATGCTATGAAAAAGAGTTTAAGAATAATTTGCCTTTTTGCATTGTTCATTTATGCTAAACCTATTTCAGCTGTCGGTGTCGATAGCGCTTATGTCTTCTCACAATATGATAGTCCTGATAGTAGCAGATGTTTTTTAGTTGCGCAAGTGCATATAGGGTCACAACCATGTAGTTTACAGGATACAAATATTATTCATTCCGCGGATTCAATTCAGATAAGTTTATGTTATACTGGCGGGACTGCATTGTCGCTGTGTTATCGCACAGACATAATTGATTTAGGTGTAAAAAAGAATGGAGTAATCCATATACATGCAATTTTTAAGGAATACTATAATGGTCAATGCACTAGCTCTCATTTATATAAAGATACCTTTGATTTTACCATCAACTCAGCTATTACACATATTTCCTCAATCTATAACCCTCTATCCGAATTTCGCCTCACCCCCAACCCCGCCACCAACCAGCTAAACATAAGCATAGATGAAAGCCTTATAGGCGCACAATTGAATATTTATAACGTTACCGGTAGCTTAGTGCAAAGCGCACAACTGCAAATGCCAAATTCAAAATTCGAAATTCAAAATCTGCCCAACGGAGTTTATGTGGTAGTGGTAACAACCCCTAAATCCCCTAACGGGGACTTTAATACTGTTATGCGCAGGTGGGTTAAAATGTAAAAGGCATTTACCACCTCTGCCTTCGGCATCTCCTCCTGAAACAGGAGGAGAAC
>CAIYOV010000333.1 GCA_903927935.1 uncultured Bacteroidota bacterium
AGCAAGTATCATCCCTATAGGACCAAGACCGATAATGCCAACTTTTATTTTTTTGTTGTTGTCCATTTGCTGCTACTGAATCAACTCAATACTTTATTTTCTTCTAACTGTTCTAGAAAGGTTTCAATCTTGGTGATGCTCTGTCCTTCGCTAAAGAAACGCAGGTCGCATAAATCGCCTTCAATTACCAATGAAGGAACACCTGTCATCTCTTTCAGCCGTTGTGGCATTCCAAATTTTGCATTGGAATTATTGAAACAGGTTTTACTGTCGTGAAATACAATGCCGTCAATTTTGTATTCGTCAAACCATTCAGCAAGCATTTTCATTTTTGCCGGTTCGCTACGGTTGATGAAAATTTCGGTATAAGCACGGGCGGTTGAATTCCATGGGTCGTTTTCATCAAACTTATCGAACACCCAACTGCTGCAATAAGTAGAAGCAACAACTGCCGAACCATTTGATATAAATAAATCGCTGAGCATTCTCAACTTTCCCCAAATGGGCATTCCTTCCCAAAAAATTCTTGACTTGGCTTCCGGAAGAAACCCGGTGTTGTTCTTTACATTGTTTTCTAATTCAGCTAACAAAATTGTGTAGTAATCTTTTGCCACTTGTGTTCCTCTTAAAACAACAATAGGCCCCATGTGAATGGTGCCATCAAAAAAACTGATTGGCGCATTGGCCGCAGTAGAAGTTTTCAGAACCTTCTGCCAAAGCAGCGTAGCTTCTTTACTGAGTTTTACGACTTCTTTGAATTTATCCAAGTCAAATTTTTGTCCGCTCACATGTTCGCAAACCGGTATCATTTTTTTGAATTGTTTCACCACCAAATCCACTTCATCCTGTGTAACTTCATCTAAATAGCGCGGTGGCTGAATGCCAACAATCGGACATTTGAATTCATTGGCAAAAAAGTTGAACCAGTCTTCTACCTCGCGGCATTGATTGGTGTTGTATGCAATTATATCGGGCTTGGGCGCACCCTTCATTCCATAATGTTTCTGAAGAGGAGTTTCTTTTTTCAGGTAAGAACCGATATCCGCGGTAGTGTAAGAACAAACATGACCGGAATAGCCGCATTTAATTGCTTCAGGAATGTAATCCATTGCCAAACGGGTGGCGCCTAACAACGCACCGTGATTTTCGGGAAAATACACCTCAAAACCGAATGAACGCAACAACTCAGCCGGTCCTACGCTGGTGCACCATGCCACTTTCTTTTCGCCTTTCTCTAAAGACAAAAAATACTCGCGCATAATCTTCTTCATCTCCTGCGTTGCTTTTATTTCATACGTGTTCATACGGTCATTTTTTTAAGAGCCGGAACATCTTCCAACTTGATGATGTAAACTTCTTCCAGCATATTGTTCTTTGCTCCGTACATATTTTCGAGATATGCTTTATAGGCTTTCAATACATTTTTGGGAGCCATTTTTAAACTTGGTGTAAGCGTATTGTTTTCAACAGACAGTTCATCATCAATAATCATCGCAGCTTTTATTTTAGAAAACTTTTGCCCAATGCCGCAGTTGGCATCATGCAAACAACCATGCAAGCATTTTTGCAGTTCACTCAAATCGCGTGGACAGAAACAACCTTCCAAGGGTGAAATTGCATAGTCAGGATGGTCCAGTAACTTTTTATTCGGAAATAATAAGGCAACAGGATATTCCTGACCGTTGCCTGCAACAACTGCGAAAGAGATGTAGTGGCATTTTAGTTCAATCAATTTTTCTAAATCAGAAGGAATTACTTTTTCGCCATTCAGCAATTTGAAGATTCTGTCCTTCCGTGTAATCAATTTCAGTCCACCGGTAGTAATTTCTCCTATATCACCAGTGCAGAACCATCCGTCAGTAGTGATAATATCTTTGTTCGCCTCATCGCTTTTGTAATAGCCCTTCATTACGTTCGGACCCTTCACCTGTATTTCGCCATCATCAGCTAACCTGATAGCAACACCCGGAATAGGTTTTCCAACTACACCTGTATGGCGTTTTTCATTCGGATTAGTAATTGTGCAGCACGGAGACGTTTCGGTTAAGCCCCACCCTTCCATTACTGCAATTCCTCTTTTCTCAAACTCATCGGAGAGTTTTTGCGGAAGCGCAGCGGCTGCGGTGAAAACAAATTTTAATTGTGAGTGAAAAAATAATTCCTCCGCTTCTTTGTCATGCTTAGTCAAATCAACGAGTGCCTGATACACTTTCGGAACACTAAAAAAAGCGGTTGGCTGTATCAGTTTCCAGTTTTGCATAATTTCTTTTGGGTCTTTTCCATAACCCGACTCCAGTGACATAACTGCTCCGTTGCAGAGTGCTGCAAACAATTCAAAAATTCCACCGAAACTGTGATGCCACGGTAGATAGGAAAGAAACCGGTCGTTACTATCAACATTCCAAAATTGCGAGAGTGCAGCTTGCTGTGACAAAATATTTTTGTGCATCAACTGCACGCACTTAGGTATTCCCATTGTGCCAGATGTATACATATTCAGGCATACCTCTTCAGGATTTGCAGTAGTGTTTAGCGAATAATTCTTATCAGTGCGTTCAAGAAGCAATTCGGAAAAATATTGTTGCTGGCTGAATTTTTCCTGATATTCTTTATCGAAAACAAAAATGGCATTCAGATTCAATGTAGAACTTAATCGACTGAGCTGAGTATCTCCGCCAACAGCTAGATATTTTGCATCGCTATGTGTAATCAGCAATTCAGCTGTTTCCCGATGAAAGAATGCGAAAATAGGAACAGCCACTCCACCGGATGCCATTACTGCCAATTCCAGTTCCAGCATCTCTAAACGGTTGGGCGAGAAGATGACTATTTTATCTCCCTGCTTAAAGCCAAAATTATTCCGGAGATTAAAAGCAATGTTCAGAATGTTGCTGTAGAGTTCATTCCATGTAATACCTTCATAAATTCCGTTATGCTTTTCCTGATAAACAGTTTTGTTGCCGAACAACTTCACATTACGATCGAGCAATTGCGCAATGTTCGGCATTACTTCACCTAAAGTTATTTCGCTGTTCAGCGTTTGCATAAAATAATTTATTTACACTGCTACTGCTTGTTTTTCAATTAATTTAAAATGGCGGAACCCTCCCCACAAAGCAGCACCGAGAGCACCGGCATAAATGGCATCTGGATTAGTTTTCACTTCAAATTTCTTTCCGGTTTCTTTCAGTTGCTCTTCAATCGCCTGTAACATTCCTTTGTTCAGCGCCATGCCACCCGTAAGAATAATCGGAGATTCTGCCCTTAGTGAACTGAGGAGTTTAATGATACGCGAAGCAATAGAGAGATGAATGCCCTTAATGATATTAGGGGTAGTAATTCCACGGGAAACCATGTTGATGACATCAGTTTCTGCAAGCACAGCGCAAATTCCGGATGAAACTTCGGGTAGTTGTGCCTGAAGAGAAACATCACCTACTTCTTCAATACTTAAACCGAGATAACGCGAAATATTTTCCAGAAACTGACCGGAACCTGAAGCGCACTGACCTGTCATTTTATAATCCTCTACCCTTGCTTCAGCAGAAATCTTTACTGCACGAACATAAAGCGCTCCCAAGTCAACAACTGTTCTTGCATCAGAAAAAAAGTAGTTAGCGCCTTTTGCATGAGTAGTCATTCCGTAAAAGTGTCCGCGCTTGCGTTTTACCAAATCGCCCTCACCGGTAGAAGCGAGATATGCTATATCCTCATATTTCAATCCGTGTTTATCAAGCATAGCTTGCACCATTTCATCGGCTACATTTGTAGGATTACGTTTGCGGATTTTCTCGGTATGCTTATCAAGCAGTTTGGGATTTTCAGAATATTCCATCAGCACCAACTTGATGAAGTTGGAACCAACGTCTATTCCCATAGTGTAAATTGAGTTATTCATCTTTCTCTTTTTTAATTAGAAGTTTCTGTAACTACTTGCTGTTTCTTTTTCTTTGCATCCGGTAAATCCACATTGATATTTCTGCGTGCAAACATTGCCCCACCCAGTGCTCCCATAAAAATTGAATCGGTATGAATATTTATCTTAATTCCTTCTCCATAATTTTCGCGCACTAATTGGGTAAGATATTTAATCACGGCCTGATTTCGTGCTACACCACCTGTAAACGTAAATTCATTGAACACGCCACCGGAACGTGCAATAAGCGACATAGCCCGCATAATGATGGCTTTGTGCAAACCGCCCAAAATATCTTCACGTTTTTCACCTACGTTTGTCAACTCGCGCAATTCAGCACCGGCAAATACGGTACAAGTAGAGCAGATAGTCACTTCTTTCTCAGCTTTCATTGCCATAGGCCCTAACTCGTTCAACGAAATACTCATTTCATCAGCAATATATCCGAGGTATCTGCCGCAACCTGCTGCGCACCGGTCGTTCATCTGAAAGCTTGTTACCAAACCATATTTATCTACCTGAATGGCTTTTGTATCCTGTCCTCCAATATCGAGTACCGTACGTGTGTTCGGAAAAACTGCGTGAGCACCAAAAGCATGACATAAAATTTCTGAACGAATACAACTTTCGGGAAAGGGCAGTAGTGCCCGTCCATAACCGGTACCGGTCATGTTCTCTATGTTGAATTCCAGATTGGCAATTTCATCAATCCGCTCATGGAGCGTTTCGGAAACATTTTTAAAATCGCCTTTGAGTAAATACATCTCAGTATCAAAAGCTCTTTCACTTTCGATCGAAATATTTTCTGCGCGCTCCGGCAAGTTTTCATATTTCTCTTTAAGCAACTCCATGGCTTCTTCTATCAATTTCTTGAAATCAAAAGTCACCACTTTGTTTTCAGCAGGGGTAATGCTTTTATCCCACACAGTCATGAGGGGCTCAAAAAGCGAAGAATCGAGTTTGTTTACTTCTTCGTTGTATTTTTCAGAAACCACATCGCGGAAGAATTGATTTTTTGAACCAAGATTGTTGTAGATATAATCGTATTTAATTTTTGGCTTAAACGATCTCCGGATGTTGCGCAGATGTCCAAGGATTTCATCCCGTTTTTTTCCATCCTTAAAAAATGCGTTGCAGGTTTTAACTAATTCTTCGCCTAAATTATCAAGTCGCACTTTAAACTGCTCATACTGAAAAACACTTTCAAGGTCATCAATATATTTTTTGTACTCGGGTCGTGCTTTGATTTCGGCAGCAAGATTTTTTTTAAGCACCGAAAACCTCGCGTTATAAAGTGCTTCATCGCGGGCAATATCTGCAGCCACCGAATAATTTGCACGTGTGTTGGTAATACCGCGCCCGATAATTTCATCCTGCTCGTTAATAATTACCGCCTTTGATGTGGTTGAACCGAGGTCAACTCCGAGATAATATTTGCTCATGAAATTTTTGTTCGTTTAGAATTATAAGTTTTAAACTGTTTGCCCTTCCTGCTCCATGATTACTTTCCGCTGACCAAGCATTTGGAAATAAGATTCTAACCTGTTCTTAATATTGGCATAAGAGAAATAACGAGGGTCAACCAAATCACTTTCGATAAATCCAACCGGTATTCCGCAACGCTGTTCTATCTCTCGCATCATCAGTAACTGACCGGCAGAAAACGAATTACAACTTTTGATTGAGTTGATTAGAAATCCATCAGCTTTATACTCTTTAATATAATGTTCCAGCAAATCAACACGCTGAGGCAAATTCAGATTTGTGTAACAACCCATGCAATATTTGGCCAAACTCTCCAATGGTTTTTCCGGATCATGACGGAAACCCTGGTCATACAAACCACCCACTTTGGTGTAAGTAGACGCAACAATCACAGCTCCCATATCATAAAATATTTTCCAGAACTCACGGAAATTCGTCCAGTTTGGCGGACCTTCAACCACTAATCGGAATCGCTCTTCTTTCATTTCACCTTCAGGTGTTACCGGATGCAGCCCGAGTTTCATTCGCTCAAAAACTTCGTTGTGCAACTCCTGATAATATTCCAAGGCTATTTCTGTTCCGCGAAAAGCTGTGTTCAGCGGGCCCATATAGTACACACCTGCGAAATAGGCATCAATCGGTGACGGTACATTTTTTGCAGATTGCAAAACCTGCACCCAAAGGTCTTCTGCTTTAGAACTATTCTCCAGCATTTTTGAAAGCCTGTCGTAATCCAATTTCTTACCAGCCACTTTTTCCATCTTCGGAATTACATCTTCCTTTAATTGCTTCACCATATAGTTCACCTGATCTTCTGTAATTTTGCCATCCTCCTGATAAGGCGTATGCAACATTGCAATTTCAACACCGGGATAAAGCCGTTCGAGATTTTCAAACCACTTCATGAAGGTGAAACAACCGGTGTAACTTAACAGCAACAAATCAGGCTCAGGAAGTTTTTCACCGGTAGGTCCTATGTTTCCGTTCAGCATCATCCCAATATCGCACTTCACATAAGTGCAAACATCTTCACTAAAGCCAACCTTCTCCGCATCCTTAATATAGGAACCAGATTTTTTACGCATACCGGATTGCAGCGCATTTATTTCAGGATATACTGGTAGCATATCCATTGCAAGAATCAATTCGGTAATGTTGCCAGGTACAAAAGTGTAAACCACTTTCTTGCCATTTTCTTTCGCGGTGCTCAACTCCGTAAACAGATTGGCGAGCATCTCCTTCTGGATAACCATGCTCTTTTCTTTAACCGCTTCTTTTACATCTGCCATTCTTAAATGTTTTTGGTCAACAATTATTTTATTCTAAACCCAGAGTTTTATAGAATCTGAAAACGTTCCTGCCTGTTCTTTAATTACTTTAAACTGACCGGTGTTTTCGTGGAACTGGAAATTGATGTGAGCGATTCCTCCGGCATCACAAGATTTCTGTAATTCAGGTCTGTCTAGCAAGGCGGGGTCACAGAAACTTGCAGCACAGAAAATAACTCCGTCTGCATTTCTCTCCTTCACCAATTTAACCAGACGTGCGCCTTTAGGATTGCCAACATCATAAACCGCAGAAGATGGTGCGCTTTTGGTGAGGAAACCATCTACAATTTCATTTAAGGGGTCGCTGGTTGAATTATCCATATCGCCCTGTATCCATCGTGAGCCAAGCATGAAGTCATCATCTACTATGTAGCAACCCGCCATTTCTACTGATTTTATTAAACCTATTGGAGGTTGCTCGCAGAATGAACCTGAAACAACAATGCGGATATTATCCAGCGGCTCACCGTATTCTTCTCCAATTAGGGTTACTACTTCCTGTAAAATTTCATTGTGCTTTTCAACCGGAATAGTAAGACCGGCCCGCAAAATATGATAGGTATCAACAGCCGATAATCGCCAAGGGGCATCCTGTCGTATATTATAAATCGCTTCAATCAACTGACGATTAGTATTATAAAGGCCTATGGCGTGATTCAGTTTTTCAGGAGTTACCTTTACTCCGTTTATCTGATACATATCCTGCAGAATTGTTTCAATCAACTCGCGGTAAAAAGTTCCACCAATATGCTTTTCAAAGTTTTGAGGATAATCAAAGTAGCGAGTGAATTTTCCTTTCTTAACAAGTTTGAACATACCTGAAAGATTCCGAACACAATCACAGATTGAAGGGAACAGAAAGCCATCGAAATTTTCAAGATTGGTATCAAGCGCCATTTCTACTATTCCACGGGGCAAGTGGCAGATATAAGATTGATAGTATGCATCGCCCTTTATTATCTGTTTACGGTCACCAGCACCCATAATGCCAACAGGCAAACCATTTGCAGCATGAATAATTTCACGCGGAACGTAAATTGGAAGATACCCTACGAGCAATCTGTCCGATGACTCTTTTTTCCAATCCTTTGCCAGGGTAAAATTTAAATCGAATGCAAGCGTCTTACATTCGTCAAGTATTGTTTTCAATCTATCCGGTGCTTCTGTCATACTCCTTAGTTAACGGTTAGTATTATTTAAAAATCACAAATCGATTTTTCGAATGACGCTACAAGATTGGTGATTAGTAATCTTACGAAGCATGACCTAGTTCATCACATAAAGTGTCATTATGCATTTTTAGTCATGACTATAGTCAAGCTATAACCCAACCATTTCTATTCACTTTGGACTTTTAATAGAAGAGAGGGAAATAAGAGGGTTTCTTATGCAACCATTGGATCAAACAGATAAGATCATTTGTATTATTCTTTCTGCCGGCAAGTCTGAACGAATGAAATCGCAAAAGGCGTTATTGCCGTTTTCTAAGGAAGAGAATTTCCTACAACATATAATTGAAGTTTATCGAAAATCGAAGATTGATGAGATTGTTGTCGTTGTAAATCCTTCAATTGCAAATAGTATTCGGGTTGAAGATTATAAGGAAGTAATGTTTGTTAGAAATCCTTTCACCCAGCGTGGGAGAGTTTATTCTCTAAAAAAAGGTTTGGAATTAAATTCAGATGCAGACTATTGTTTTATCCAGAATATTGACAACCCTTTTATTACGCCCGTAGTTATTCCCAAATTAAATGAATCAAGAAAGGATGGTGATTATATAACTCCTACTTATCAAGGCAAAGGCGGGCATCCTGTTCTGTTGTCAGCCAAAGTGATTCGTTATATTTTGAATTTGGAAGAACATGATTCTAAACTCAATGCAATACTAAAGCAATTCATCCGGGTAAATGTAGAAGTTAATGATGAAAATATTCTTACAAACATTAATACCGTAGAGGATTATGAAAAATATTTTTCGAATAAAGCAGTCAATACTCTTTAAGCGGTGAAAGACATATTTGAGAAAATATTGGAGGCAAGGAAAAAGAATCTTGAAGTAGCGCTATGTGTGGTGGTTGCAACAAAAGGTTCTGCTCCCCGTGAGGCAGGAGCCAAGATGTTGGTTTTTGCTGACGGTAAAATTTATGGAACTATAGGTGGTGGTAATCTGGAAAAGAAGGTAATTGTAAACGCACTTGAAGTTTTAAA
>CAIYOV010000334.1 GCA_903927935.1 uncultured Bacteroidota bacterium
ATAGAAAGCGCTTTAATAGACAATAATTTTGCTCCGTCAATATGTAAATTCAGTTTCATGGAGTAGCAATAGGTCTTACAATGAATATGAAAAGAAACACTATTTACTTCAAAAAGCTCAGCAACAACATTAATGTGCTGATGGATTATTAGGTTAATAAAATCGGCCCTGGCTTATGTCTGTAAAATCATTTAATTATTGCCCCCTGATGATCAACCCCGTTACTGGGGAGAGAATAGACTGGATATTTACCGGTGTTGAAGAATCCAGCAATTATCTCAATTACAGTTTAACTGTTCCGGCTGCAGGCGGTCGCCCGGAGGCCCATGTGCATCCCCTTCAAGAAGAAATTATACGGGTTAAAAACGGAGCAGTGAACTTGCTGGTGGGTAATGAAACTATACTGTTGGCTGAAGGGCATGAATATGCTATTGCAAAGGGGCAAATACATAAATGGAACAATGCTTCTGCTTCCGAACCTGCCGAACTACTTATTTCGCTTATACCAGCCTTAAATTCACGTTTGGGAATAAGGAAGTCATTTTTTTTGGAGAGCGACAGTCGTTTAAAAAAGGGGTCGTTACGTTATTATTTACAAGCACTTCTTCTATCCAAAGAGTATAATGAATTTACCGGTAACAAGCCCATATGGCAGCAAAAAGTAACCTGGTTTATTTCCTATCCTTTATCAAGGTTGCTTCGCTATACAAATTACAGCGCTGAATATAACAGGGACTAATACCGTAACAACTTACCTCTTAAGTTGCATCATTTTACCGGGTTCCGAACAAATAACGCATTTCGAAAGACCGCCTCAATAGGATTTTGGTACTGTCAGCTGACGGTGAAAAATTACGGACCTTAATTGATTTGGAATTCCGATTCAGGCCTGGTGTGGAGGAGCCTGAGGCCTTGACCATATTAGGCTGGAATTCCAAATCAACTGAGGCTGCAAATTTTTGATTGCCATTTATTTAATACTAATATGACCAGAGATGGGAAGCTTATTTTTTGCGGTCATAATTGCCTTGTAATGCAGGGTTCTGGTTATTTACGCTCAATATAACCCAAAAATACAATTTAATGGGTTATATTTGGAATTCGTAACCACTCATTTGAATAGAAATGAGTGAGATAGCACTACTTTAACGAAGATGCACTTATCTGCCACCCACCAAAAAAAGGCAGCCCCTTTTGCCGGGCTGCCTTTTTTATAATCTGCTGCTGTGTTGTTGGGTAAATGCAGATAACAACAACTAAATAACTACTGCATTTACTTTTTCTTCAGGGCTTCTATTTGCTGCTGCAGCGATTCTATCATCTGCTGCTGTTTTTCGTTCATCTGCTGTTGTTTTTCGTTTGTTGTATTCAGCTCCTGCATGGCTTTTACCATAGGCGATATTAAATCGTTGTAGCGCACGCCATACATACCTGCATTGTCTTTGCTGATGATACCATTGTTGGTGGCACCCGCCTTTGTCAAGGCTTCGTCCAGCTCCTGGGCTATAAAACCATACTCGGTCTTTTTGCTTTCATCGTTTAGGCGGTAGTAGCTAACCGGGCGGAGGGTATTGATAAAGCTCAAGCCCAGGCTGCTGTTTTGTATATCGGTTTTCCATCTTCTATCGCTGGTAATGGTCCATGCTACCTGCACGCTTGCGTTGGTTACGGCCGTATTACCTATGCGCACCTTATTGCTGGCATCTACTAGTGCCCCATTGCCTATAGCCGTGGCATTGGTAAGTGCACCTGTAGCCACATCGGCAGAGAAGCCCAACGCGGTGTTAAAATTACCAATGGTGTTGGAAACCAGAGCATTCATTCCATTGGCAGTGTTTCTATTACCCGTGGTGTTGGAATACAAGGCATTTACTCCAATGGCAGTGTTAATAGCACCTGTGGTGTTGTAAAGAAGCGCATTCTGTCCGCTGGCGGTGTTGCCGGATCCTGTGGTGTTGCTAAACATTGCTCCACTTCCATCGGCAGTGTTAGTAACACCCGTGGAGTTGTAATATAATGCTTGGAATCCATTGGCAGTGTTCCAATTACCCGTGGTATTGGAATATAATGCTTGGTATCCATTAGCAGTGTTTCGAATACCCGTGGTGTTGGAATTTCCTGCCAGATAGCCCCAGAACGAATTGGCTAAATTAGGGTCTATTCTACCGGCTATTTGGTTGTTTACTCTTATGTTTAAAGGCACACTGTCGGTAGTGCCTATAAAGTTGGTGCCGTCTACGGTGCCTGCATTGCCGGTTAGCGACCAGGCCGTTAAAGCGCCATCGGTACCTGTGGTTCCGTTTGTTCCGGTTACTCCTGTGGCGCCATTGGCGCCTGTAGTACCTATTAAACCTTGTAAGCCTGTTGGTCCCTGGGCACCAGTGGCACCATTTATTCCATTCGTTCCGGCTGTACCTATAGGGCCGGTTGGGCCCTGGGCACCTGTTGCTCCATTCAATCCGTTTGTTCCATTAGTGCCGTTCGTGCCATCGGTTCCGTTAGTACCAGTAGCACCTGTTACACCTGTAGAGGAGCCAGTTGGGCCCTGAGCACCAGTGGCACCATTTGTACCATTCGTTCCTGCTGTACCAATAGTGCCGGTTGGGCCCTGGGCACCTGTTGCTCCATTCAATCCG
>CAIYOV010000335.1 GCA_903927935.1 uncultured Bacteroidota bacterium
AGGACGAAACCGTGGGCGATTGGAGCAGTGATGCTACTGTAACGGTGTATGGTAGTGTGTAGGTAAATTTTCAGAAGCCCCGCTTATAAGCGGGGCTTCTTTTTAAAAACAGCATAAGCCGAAAAGCTGAAATAAAAAAGACAAAACATAAAATGACAATAATTAAGAACGTAAACCCCTCTCCGCACTACAACTGCAACTGCGGCACCTGGCTAAAACACTGGCAAAAATTCAGCCCTGTTAAAACAACCGGCTGCGCAGCTGCCAACTGCCAAACCCCCGCCACTTTAGGCGCCCATGTGCAATTATCCAATTCGTATGACGAGGCCATGTATGTTATTCCGCTTTGCGAAGAACATGGTTCAGTTACAGTAAAACTTGAAATAGCTGGAAGCTATAAACTGGTACCCGCAGACCGTGCATTGACCTGCGAGCGGTGGTAGAGTTTGGCAGCGGCAGTAGGCAGTTAGTCATCGGATGACAACACGGCTATTCAACTCGCGCAGGGTCGTTTGCGAATAGAATGAGGGGAAGGAATACTTGTCTATGTCATTTTAAAATCTAACCAATAAAACAAACATGAAACTGGTTGACAAAATGATTTTAATTTTTTCGCTGCTGGTGCTGTTTGGGGTGCAGCTGTTAATACATGGAGGTCTTTAAAACATCAAAGTTTAATTGCTGATAAAAGAAAATATTAACGAAACTACCATGCTGATAAAAAATATAAACGGTATCAGCAATAGCAATTGTGCTTGCGGCAATTGGTTAAAGCATTGGGAAAACTTTAGCCATTATCAGTCAATATCTTTTTGTGTTGTAAAAAATTGCTGCAACAGAGATTTAGATGGCGTACACGTTCAAAAAGCCGATTCACCCTTAGACGAATGGTATATTATTCCGCTTTGCAGTGTACATAAAACGAGTAAAGGGGAGTTGGAGATTACAGATGCTTATAAACTGGTCTCCGCTAACAAAAAAGAGACCTGCGAAAAATAAAATACGTACAAAAACTTAAAGATAAAATGATAGAAATTAAAAACCTGAACCCAAATCCCCACTATAGCTGCGCCTGTGGCTCCTGGCTAAAACATTGGGAAAAATTCAGCATGAATAAAGAACCTGCCTGCGCAGTTGCCAATTGTACCTCTTGCGCCAGCGTGGGCACCCACGTTCAATTAGCCGATTCAACCGATGAGAACTGGTACGTCCTTCCGCTTTGCAATGAACATGCCGCGAGTACCGAAAATCTGGTTGTGTGGAAAAGGTACAAACTGGTACCGGCAAATACAGATTTAACCTGCGACAGGTGGTAAAGAGGTTGCAGGTTACTATCTTAATTTTAAATCCAAAGCGTTGCCAAGTGAAAAGCACAAAACGAAACAATAAACTCCTTATAATTTCAAAAACTCAAGCAGTTTATAAACTAAAAAGACAGGCCATACACAGGCTTTAAGCACCCCTAAAACGCCAATCCAAAAACCTGTGGCGTGCTGTATAAAATAAATTGCCGCACCAATAAACCCTAAGCCGTAAACGGCTGATGATTGCTGAACTACTCTCTGTTTTATTTGCATTTCCATAAAACGTGTTTTAATTATTCAGTTGTTTTACCCTCAAACTCCTCAACCATGGCTTCTGCCTCTTTTTTAGTAGCGGCTATAATGCCATCCTGATGATGTGCCGGTGAGTAGATGGTATACATCTTCAGTTCGCTGTTGGCATCGGTGTTAATGATGTTGTGTTTGGCACCGGCAGGTATCACCACTGCATCGCCATCTTTTACATAATATTCATTGCCATCAATAATGCACCTGCCGTGTCCGCTTTCAAAACGGAAAAACTGGTCGTTATCGGGGTGAACTTCAAACCCTATTTCTTCGTTGGGCTTCAAACTCATCAGCACCAGCTGACTGTGCTTAGAGGTGTATAACACTTTGCGAAAATTGCTGTTTTCGATAGCCTCTTTTTCTATGGCTGTTTTAAATCCTTTCATGGCTTTATGTTTTAATTAGTGAATAGTAGTTTCTATTTTTTCTGTATTACTATTTTGCCGGGTTGGCTGCGCTGCTGCGGAGCAGGCATATTCTGCCTTGGCTGTATGTTTTGCTTAGGCTGAAAATTTTGATTCGGCTGACCAGGCTGAATATTCGGCTTTGGATGAACTCTCGGCTCCTGCTGAATGTTCGGTTTAGGCTGATACGGTTGTTTTTTAGGTTGGTCCCAACGTTTTTCTTCCTGCTTAGGTATAGGCTGGTATTGTTTAGGTTGCTCCAATTGCTTTTGTAGAATATTAGGTTCGTAATATTTTTCCGCTTGTTTATTTATCGGTTCCACTTTCTGTTTCTCTACTGGCTTATTTGGGGCTGGTTTAAATACCGGTTCTTTCCTTTCCGGTGTTACCTGATTCCATTTTTCGTTACCAATTTGTTTTGGTTGTTCCTGAAAATCGGGCTTAAGGCTCGGATACTTTTCCGCATTCTTTTTCAAAAAATCATTCTGCTCCATTTTAACGGGGGCCGATTTATTTTCTTTATCAAAGTCGTTGGCAAACTTTCCGTAATCCTTAATTACTGTCACCCGGTTCTTTTCGTTGCTGATAAAATCTTTAGGCAGCACCTTCCGGTTTTCATTCACCCAATTATTAACCACCACAGGATTTCTTACATCTGCCCTGTGATGCCCGTGGTAATAGTTGATATATGCATTGGTGATATGCGGATAATGATCAAAATGCGGATGATGGCGGAAATGCCAGTGAACAAAATACCACGATGGTGCTGAATGCCAGTAAATACTTCCATGCCAGTAACTGAAACCCCAGTGATACCAGTAAGGATAAGGATACCACCACTCGTAATCGTACCACGATGGGTAACCACACCAGTAAGGGTAAGGAGCAAAAACATAGTGGTTGATATACACCGGGTCGGTTTCGTAATAATCATTTTGGCTATAGCCGTATTCCTGCGCATATTCTTTTGCCGATTGCTGTAACTCTCTTTCAGCCTCGGGGTCTTCTTTCATTTTCTGTTTCCACTCTTCCAGGTCTCTGGCTTTTTGCTCTGCCTGTTCAAGGTTCATGGCATTAAACTGCTGTATCAGATATTCGGGGTTCTTCTGGTAAATAGCTCCGAGGTGAACCGCCATGTGCATGTTGTTATTGAGCAGGCTGATTAACTCAGGTGTTTTTAAAAGTTCGCGGAAGGCGTTCTGAACACTTGGTGAATACGTTCTGATAGTCGCTTCAAAAGCCTGGTCAAACTCCTCGTTAACACGATTGATGTTTTTGATGATGTAGAAATGATTGACCGTATAATTCAGGGCATCATCATGAATTTCTTTGGGATAAAATATCAATACATCTTCCAATGCTTGCTTAGATAATGGTCCGGTGCTCATTAATTTATTGATAAGCCCGGGGTAACGTGTCAGGTTCCAGATTTTTTGTTGCTCTTCTTTTGAATACGCGGAAAGGAGAGCGCGAAAGTGTTGCCCCGAATTTTTTTGAAGGTCGTTCATGCCGGCTATGCCCTGCGGTTGCGTGCATGCCTCAAAAACAGAATGTCTGACTGTTTCAGAGTATCCTGCAATCGCGCTTATATCAGCGCTGTCGTCATTCAGAAGCTGGGTAAATGTTTCTTTTTCTTCCCGCGCATAGCATATTCCGCTGAACGGTAACAGAAGAACAGAGAAAGCAA
>CAIYOV010000336.1 GCA_903927935.1 uncultured Bacteroidota bacterium
CTATTCGTGTAACATCCTGAAGTGTCTTCATCGGCACACCAAGTTTCAGTGCATCGTAGATTCTGAAAATTCTATCCCACGATGCATGTTTAATTCCATCCAGCATATCGTTGGCACTCACCCATTGTTTGCCATCAGCACCTAAACCAATTCGGTTATTCTCTAACGATTGACAAGCCTTCTGCAATGCCTCCTGAAAACTTCTTCCTATCGCCATCACCTCTCCTACCGCTTTCATCTGCAAGCCGAGGGTATCATCGCAACCTGCAAACTTGTCGAAGTTCCATCGCGGTATTTTTACAATCACATAATCCAGTGCCGGTTCAAAGAAGGCAGAAGTTGTTTTGGTAATTTGGTTTTTCAGTTCATCAAGATTGTAACCAATCGCCAACTTCGCGGCAATCTTTGCAATCGGGTAACCGGTTGCCTTACTTGCAAGAGCAGAAGATCGCGACACACGTGGATTCATTTCAATTGAAATAATGTCTTCTGTAACAGGGTCTATAGCAAATTGAATATTACATCCACCGGCAAAACCCGGCAAATCGCAAATCATTTTCTTCGCATAGTCGCGCATGCGCTGATAAGCAGTATCGCTCAAAGTCATAGCGGGTGCCACGGTAATTGAATCACCAGTGTGTATACCCATCGGGTCGAAATTCTCAACCGTGCATATCACCACAAAGTTGCCCGCCATATCTTTCATTACCTCCAACTCAAACTCTTTCCATCCCAACACCGCTTTCTCTACAAGAACTTCATGCGTAGGCGAAGCCGCTAGACCACGTTGTAATTTTTCATCAAATTCTTCCTTTGTATGCACAAACGAACCACCAGAACCACCCAAAGTGTAAGATGGACGAATCACTAAAGGGAACCCGGTTTTCTGCGCAGCTTCTTTCCCTTCCAAAAATGAATTACAGGTAATGCCGGGCGCCACTCCAATTCCCAATTCAATCATCCATTGGCGGTATTGTTCGCGGTCTTCAGTTTTTTCTATGGCCTTAAAGTCCGCACCGAGAACTTTCACATTATATTTATCCCAAAGCCCCAACTCATAAGCTTCCATACAAAGGTTTAGTGCGGTCTGCCCGCCCATAGTCGGCAACACCGAATCAATTACATGTCCTCTCGTTTTTTGTTCATCCAGAATTTTGATGATGCTCTCAATAGTGATGGGTTCGAGATAGACATTATCAGCCACCACCGGGTCGGTCATGATAGTCGCGGGATTCGAATTAAGCAGGGTTACTTCAATTCCTTCTTCACGAAGTGAACGTGCTGCTTGCGAACCTGAATAATCAAACTCACATGCTTGTCCGATAATAATAGGTCCCGAGCCGATGATCAGGGTGTGGTGTACGTTTGGATTGCGTGGCATTCCTTAATTGATTTTTAGAGGTCCAAGTGAAATGCAAGTGTCCCTTGCGGTCGGGGGGCGAATATAGAAATGCAGAGGTATTGATTCAGTGAAACCGTAAAAAGAATTTGCGGGGATGTGTGGGTATTTATTTCAGAATATTAAAAGTGCGGTTTGCATATTCGCGCTTTGCTTCTTATGAGTTTTTCTCCATTGCTTATTGTTTCCATAATTTTTGCCGCACTTTACCTCATTTTGGTGATGTATTTTTTCGTGGGCTGGCTGAGATTGAAGAAGCATGAAACCGAAAGTCAGAATTTGGATGCAGAGTTGCCGTTTGTATCGATAGTTATTCCTACCCGGAACGAGAGCGAGAACATTAAAGCTTGTTTAGACTGCATTTTTAAACAGAACTATCCTCAGCATTTGTTTGAAGTAGTAATGGTAGACGATTATTCGACCGACCCCACTTTGCGTTTCGCCCGCGAGATTGAGCAGAAAAATCTGACCGTGCTCAACCTGATGCAGTACCTCGGTAATCCCGGAGAATATGTTCCGAATAAGAAAAAAGCGATTGCGCTCGGCATAAAAAACACAAAAGGCGATTTGATTATTACGACTGATGGGGATTGTGTGATGGGCGAAAACTGGCTGAGTTCAATGGTCAGTTATTACCAGCAGAATAATTTCAAACTGCTTACCGGCCCGGTGATGATGAAGCCCGCTTACTTTCCGCTGCAGATTTTTCAGCAGTTAGATGTAATGAACCTGATAGGAATAACCGGAGCCACCATTCGAAATAACTTTCCGATTATGAGCAACGGTGCAAATCTGATGTATGCCAAACAAACCTTCCATGAAGTAGAAGGATTTAAAGGCAATCACGATGTTCCAACTGGGGATGATGTTTTTTTAATGCACAAAATAAATGAGCGTTATCCGGACAGCGTTGGCTTCGTAAAAAATTATGATGCCTGTGTTTTAACTAAACCCGAAAACGGATTAGGCAAATTTATTTCCCAACGCATACGCTGGATTTCAAAATCAACTGGCTTCAATGATTTTAAAGTATCGCTGGTTCTTTACTTCGCCTACTTCTTCAATATATTCATCATTGTTGCTTTGTGTTTTACTTTTCCGCTAAGTGAATTCAGTTGGCTGCCATTCGCAGTTGTTTGCGGTACAAAACTGTTTGTCGATTTCCTGTTCGACATTCCTGTTACCATTTTTTTCCGCAAATGGTATATGCTTTTACTTTTACCGATCATCGAAATCTTTTACGTGTTGTATGTAATATTAATTGGCCCCTTGAGTTTGACAGGACGATACCGTTGGAAAGACAGATTGGTTAAATAATGACAGAACTGAAAAGCACTTCTCTTAATCAAAAGGCATGGCGCAGATTAAAGCGTAATAAGAGCGCTATGGTTGGTCTGGTAGTTATCGTTTTGGCTTTTTTGCTTTCTGTTTTTGCGTATGTAATTGCTCCTGACAATTCTCCTTCGGGCAACGAACAGGTGCTGCAGTTAGAAACTCACCCTCCCGGTTTCTGCATTAAAATTTTAAAGAAGAAAAGAGAAAGCGGGCAATCTTCAACTGTATTTGATGGAATGCTCATCGGCTTTATTAAAAACTACGAACCAATTCCTGTGCTTAGTTATAAATTGGAAGGCGACAGCGTTTCTTACATCGAATACAAAGGCAGAAATTTTCATGCAGAACAAAAGAAGATTTCAATGCTGGAATTGTCTGGTGGTAAAATGAATTATGTTTCAGAAAAATATTTTGAAAGTGAATTCATAACAAGCAGACATTTTTTACTCGGCACCGATAAATTCGGAAGAGATATTCTTTCGCGATTATTGATTGGTGTTCGTGTTTCACTTTCCGTTGGTTTAATTTCTGTTGCTATCTCGCTCTTTATCGGAATTTTTCTTGGCGCGCTAGCCGGTTATTTCAGAGGATGGATTGATGAAGTAATTATGTGGGTCATCAATGTTTTCTGGAGCATCCCTACTCTCCTCCTTGCAATGGGATTATATATCAGTGCCGGAAGTTTAATTGAAAACAAACTGGTAATGATTTTTATTGCAGTGGGTTTAACCATGTGGGTCGAAACTGCGCGAATAGTGCGCGGACAGTTTCTTTCACTCCGCGAAATGGAATATGTAAGTGCCGCACAAAGTTTAGGTTTCAGCAACGCACGAATTATTTTCAATCATATTCTGCCAAACATTTTGGGGCCAATTATTGTTGTTGCTTGTTCCAATTTTGCAAGTGCTATTTTGGTAGAAAGCGGGTTAAGCTATATTGGCCTGGGAATTCAGCCTCCAGCACCAAGTTGGGGAAGTATGCTTAACGAATACAAAGATTTTATTGATACGAGTAAAGCTTATCTCGCTTTGTTTCCGGGACTTGCAATTATGTTGTTAGTCCTGGCTTTTAATTTGGTTGGTAATGGCTTGCGCGATGCATTGGATGTGAAAGGACAACTTGATTGATTTTTTAAAAACCATTTTAATTGTGAATCGTAAAATAGAATTAATAAATTCAGTTTGTAATTTGAATAATGTCTGAATCAAAACCACAATTTTCTGAACTTGATTTTTTCAAGAAACGCCTTGGTTCTACTGAGCGTCTGCTTGCTGTAAAGCAACAACAGATTGATTCTTTGCTTGAAATTACGCGGGCGGTAAACAACAACATGCCCATCAGCGCACTTTCGCGTATCTATGAAAACATTCTTCGCGCTCAGTTGGGAGTCACAAAAATTGCATTGTTCATTAAAGAAACTGATGATAAATGGGTGTGCATTACACCAGATGACTTGCCTGAAAGTATTTTGAATTATGATGTTCAGCTAAAATTTTCTCTGTTTTCTTTCACCACCCCGGTAGCTGCTATTAAAGATGAAACGCTGAAAGATTTCGAATTTCTGATTCCGGTGATGCACAAAAAAGAACCGATTGGTTTTGCACTTATCGGTCCATTCGGTCAGGAACAAAGCGATACAAAAGAAGAAAAATTGAAGTTTATACAGACAATTACGAACGTAATTGTAGTGGCCAATGAAAATAAAAAATTATTCAAGAGCCAGCTAGACCAATTTGTAATGCAAAAGGAATTGAGGTTGGCTGCCGACATGCAGAATATGCTCGTGCCGTCCAGCCTTCCAAATAACGATAACATTGAAGCTTCTGCTTTTTATAAACCACATAAAAATATTGGTGGCGATTACTACGATTACATTCAAATTAGCGATCATGAAATTGCTTTCTGTATCAGCGATATTTCGGGTAAAGGGATTCCTGCAGCGATATTAATGGCTAACTTTCAGGCAAACATGCGAATTCTTCTTACTCGCAAATATCCTCTCGAACAGTTTATTGAAATATTGAATGGCAAAGTGCTGGAGATAACTAAGGGTGAAAAATTTATTACAGCCTTTGTGGCTACTTATAATTATAAAACGCGTGTACTTAGTTATGTAAATGCCGGACACAATCCTTCTATTCTCTATTTGAATGGAAACGTCCAGTTACTTGATAACGGCTGTACCATTTTAGGAATGTTCGAGACTCTACCCTACGTAAATTCAGGTGAAGTAAAAGTGGAACCAAATTCAATTTTAGTGAATTACACAGATGGTCTCTCAGAAGCATCAAACAATGCCGGTGTCCTTTTTGAAGTGGATGGATTGATAGATTTTACCCGCAGTAATAGCCATCATTCACTTTCGGATTTCAATGCCATGCTGATTGATCATGTAATTACCTATAAGCAGAATACCGATTTTGATGACGACATTACATTACTCACGCTCCGGTTCAAGTAACGATTTTCGGTTGCGAATATCTACTGCTGCAAGAAGCGCAATGCAGATAAAAAAGAAAGGTCCTACTTTATCTGTTTCCATCATATCACTCAATGTTAGATTTACATATATCATTCCCAGCATCAGCAATAACATCATCACAACTCTTTTTTCATATTCACTTTTTATCTGGTGATAAATTTTTTCCCCATAAATAAATATTACTGCTGTCAAAAAAAGAAAAACACCAAGACCGATAGTTCCCTGTTCTGCCAGCAACAACAAAGCATAATTATGAGCTGTTGAACGTTCAGGATTTTCGCTCACATAAGTTTCAAAACTCGAAACTGTGTACCGCATATAATAGGGATAAAAGTTTCCCGGTCCAAAGCCCATAAACGGATGATCGCAAAACATTCTTGTTGCAGCGACCCACCGGTAAACCCGCTCCATACTCGAAACATCTTTCCCTTCAAATGTGGAAGAAAGATGTTCGCCAAATTCATCATGAATAATTGTTTCCTGAAAATCAGGAGCGAATTTTAAATAGTTATTCTGTGAAAAAAGATGAACCACTAAAATTATTA
>CAIYOV010000337.1 GCA_903927935.1 uncultured Bacteroidota bacterium
ATAAAAACAAATTTTAATAGTATAAAAAACGGATCAGGAAACTCAACCGCTATTACTTTTGCCCCTCAATCATGCTTTCGCGAAAGCACAAATCCTCATGCCGGATCATACTGTGCAAGAATTCTGACAGGGAATGCACTTGGACAGGGTGCACCGGGTTCTATGACTACAGGAAGAGTAATGGTGCCCAGCCTGACAGCTAGTGAAGGATATATTAAAACAATTCCGGGTGATGCTAACTACAGCATGCCTTTTATCGGCAGACCGGATTCAATAGTTGTTTGGTATCGTTATAGCCTTCAAGGTTCCGATTTTCCCAGCATAACTGCTTTGCTTCATGTGGGCAATGCTTACCTGCCCGAAACACCTGTAAACGGCAACCACCCCGATAGCTCGGTAAATATTATTGCACGTGCAGTATGGAACGGATCAAGTGCTTCTGTTAGTTCATGGACACGTTTGGCTATTCCTTTTGTATATGTAGATGCACGAACCCCACAGTATATTTTGATTACGCTCACATCTTCAGCTAACAGTAGTCCTACAACCAACAGCACGCTTTGGGTAGATGATTTTGATGTAATCTATAACCCAACTATTGCTACCGGAACTATCAATCCACTTGCCTATTATGTAAGTGCCGCACAGGGTGCTACAGTAAGTGTTCCGTATACCCTTACAGGAACTTTTGGCGGAGGGAATACAGTAACGGCTCAACTTTCAGATGCCAGCGGCTCGTTTGCTTCTCCGGTAACTATCGGAACGGTTACTTCGGGCGTGTCGGGAACTATCACGGCCACCATTCCTGCAGGCACTGCCACCGGAACGGGTTACCGTATAAGAGTAAAAAGCAGCAGCCCGGCTTTAACGGCAACAGCTAATACTTCTAACATCAGTATTACTTTAGTTAGTAATTCGGTGGCTCCTAATACCACACAAAATATAGCCGCCAATGCAAATGGTTCTTTGCTTACGGTTACAGAAACCCCTGCGGCAACTTCGCGCGAGTGGAAGTTTACCACCACCAGCGGTAGCGGTTACCTTAGTTTTGGCACACCACAAACCGGCACTACTTACACGCCTAATTTTGCTACGGCAGGAACGTATTATGTAGTATGTGTTTCTTCTTTCCCGGGAGGCCTAACTCTAACCAGCAACGAAACGCAGATAAATGTGGTAAGCAACAGTATTGCCCCTACTTCATCGCAAAGTATTTTAGTAGGAGTAAACGGTAACCTGCTTACGGTTACCGAAACCCCTGCAGGCACTTCACATCAATGGAAGTATTCAACTATAGGCGGTGGGAGCTACCAAAATTTTGCACCGGCACAAACGGGCACATCTTATACTCCTAACTTTAACAGCGCGGGTAACTATTATGTGGTTTGCCAAAGTGTAATAAGCGGTGTAACAGTAACCAGCAACGAAGTTTTAATTGTGGTAGGAAACGCCACCCTTACTACCGGCACGGTGTCAGGTTCTCCTTTCTTATTCAGTCCGGGGGCCCCCGATGCTTCTCCGGCTGTTTCTTATACTACCAGCGGAACTTTTAACGGAGGAAACATATTTACTGCCTGGCTTTCAGATGCCAGCGGTTCATTTGCTTCAGCAACTAATATCGGAACAACGTTATCTACCACTTCAGGAACTATCAGCGCCACTATTCCGCACACAACACCTGCCGGAACCGGATACCGGGTAAGAGTAACTTCTTCTAACCCTGCTATTATTGGAACCGATAACGGAAGTGATTTGACGGTTGACCAGTTCCATAACTCAGTGGCCCCTGCAACTACACAAACCATTATGCACGGAGTAAACGGAACGGCATTGACTGTTTCGCCTTCGCAGACTGCTACACAGGAATGGAAATATACCTACACCAGCGGCAGCGGCTATGTAAGTTTTGTTCCGTCAGAAACCGGCAGTTCGTATACCCCCGTGTTTGACAATCCTGGAACTTACTATGTAGTGGCTGTTTCTAAAAATAGCTATAACGATGAAGTAACCAGCAACGAGGTGCAGATTGTTGTTACCAACGGTACGCATATTACTACAGCCTCCATCAGCGGTTCGCCTTTCGATGTTTCACCAAGCATGAATGCACCGGTGAGCGTAAACTTTTCTTCCGATGCTGTTTTTAATTTAGGTAATGTTTTTACCGCCCAGCTTTCTGATTATACCGGCAGCTTTACCACACCGGTTGCTATAGGAACATTAAACGGCACAAGCCTTTTAACTATCAATGCCAATATTCCGGGCAACACACCGGGCAGCAGTGCTTACCGTATCCGTGTAGTATCAAGCGACCCTGCTATTTTGGGTACCGATAACGGTTCAAACCTTACCGTTAATCCTTTCGAAATTTCTGTTGCGCCAACGTCACAACAGAATATTGCCACCGGCACTGACGGTACAGCTCTAACCGTAACTACCACACAAAATGCAACATACGAATGGAAACATTCTGATGTGCAGGGATCAGGGTATGTGGCTTTTGCTCCGGCACAAACCGGCAGCACCTATACTCCGCACTTTAATCTCGCGGGCACTTACTATGTTGTATGTAAAGCAACAAACGGAGCTACAGATGTGCTTACATCGCAGGATGTAACCATTATAGTTACTACCGGCACCGGTATTGGCGAGACAGGTACAGAATTAATTAAAGCTTACTGGAACGGCAGCAACTTTATGGTTGACTTAGCCGGTGCTTCCTTAACTTCCCCGGTGCTTGAACTGATAAACACTACCGGCCAGATAGTGTTGAAAGAAAAACTTTCGGTTGTTTCATTAAACACTGTGGCTACCTCTCTTAACACCGGTGTGTATATTTTTAAAATTACAGACGGGGATAAAACCTACAGCGGAAAAACTTCCAAAAAATAGTTTGGTTGTAATTGATGTTGAGCAGGCGGTTAGTGAAAACTAATCGCCTGATTCATTTTAAAGAACTACAGCGATATGTATATCAAAGTGCCTAAATGATTACTGTCTTCACCGGTCAGTACACCGTGATTGAATAAGGCGTGGGCATAAAGCAGCATTAGCTTGTCATCATCTTTAAACTCCATTTTCCAGTTGCCCGATTGCTTAATCTGCTTGGCAAGCGCGGTAAAGTTGATTTGCTTTTCAATTTGCTGCACATCATCTTCGGTATAAACATCTACGCCCAATAGCTGAATAGCATCTGTGTTTTTGAATTCGAAAAAGCGGTCAAGGTTCATCAGCGCCATATGCTCCACCATGGCCATTGATTGGTTGTCGTAATCGTATTTCATTTCTTTGTGCAGCGCACTTCGGATAAAACTTCCGGGCGCGCAAACTTCCCTAACCGTTCCTTTGGTTAGGTCAACCACTTTAATAACCGCGAAATACTGAACACTGCTTTTGTTCTTAACTGCAGCTGTAAAGTGCGCGTATATCTCGGCAGGGTTAACTCCGCCAAACGACAAGCTGATTGATGCAAGGAAGAGCAGTAGTAGGTTTTTGCGCATAAAGCCAGTTGGTAATGAATATGCAAATTTGGTATTTCTTCTTTTATAATAGAATAACTATTCTTGCCCACTTATTTTTTAAAGAACAAACGAAACCATGGCTACAAAAAAGAAACCAGCGAAGAAGAAAAGTATTTTGACAGATGAAGACAGAAAGTTTTTCGAAGCGTATATCAATAACCCTTCTCCAACAGGTTTCGAAGCAGAAGGCCAGAAGATTTGGCTTAACTATATTAAATCGTCCGTTGATAAACATGAAGTAGATAATTACGGAACGGTTTACGGCATTGTAAACCCCGAAGCAAAATTCAAAGTGGTTATCGAAGCGCATGCCGATGAAATCAGCTGGTTTGTTTCGTACATTACTAATGATGGTTTGATTTATGTGAAGCGCAACGGTGGCAGCGACCATCAGATTGCTCCGTCAAAAAGAGTTTGGATTCATACCCGCGATGGAAAGAAAATTCCTGCAGTATTCGGCTGGCCGGCTATTCATACCCGTAAAAGCGGCAAAGAACAGGCACCGGAGTTAAAGAATATCTTTCTTGATTTAGGATGCATTACTAAGAAAGAAGTGGAAGCACTAGGTGTGCATGTGGGTTGTGTAATAACCTATCAGGATGAGTTCTTTGTATTGAATGAAAGATATTTCGGTGGGCGTGCGCTCGATAACCGTGCCGGTGGTTTTATTATAGCCAAGGTCGCCCGTTTATTAAAAGAGAACAAAAAGAAGCTGCCTTTTGCTTTATACATTGTCAATTCAGTGCAGGAAGAAGTTGGTTTACGCGGAGCAGAGATGATTGCTCATGCCATCAATCCGGACTGTGCTATCATCACCGATGTTTGTCACGATACTACTACACCTATGATTGAAAAGGTAACCGAAGGTGATTTTGCTGCCGGCAAAGGACCGGTACTTACAATTGGCCCCGCGGTGCATAACAAACTACTTGATTTCATTATCGATACTGCAAAAGGTAAAAAGATTCCTTACCAGTTAGATGCCGCATCACGCGCTACCGGTACCGATACCGATGCATTTGCTTATACCCGCAGTGGAATTCCATCTGCCTTAATCTCTCTTCCGTTGCGCTACATGCACACTACGGTTGAAATGGTTTCGATTGATGACTTGGAGAACGTAGTGAAGTTGATTTATGAATCACTTTTAAAACTGACACCTAACTTCAATTTCAAATACCTTAAATAAAGCAGGTGATTATCTAAAACAAGAAAGGC
>CAIYOV010000338.1 GCA_903927935.1 uncultured Bacteroidota bacterium
AAAGCCTTCTTTATACAAGCATGAATTATTACAGCAACATAACATGTGTTGTGGGGGAATAGTTGAAATTTACATCGAGCCAATTATGAAGAAAAACAAACTCTATATTTTCGGAGCAGGTCACACCGGTTATGCGGTGGCAAAATATGCTCTTGATTTTGACTTTGAAGTAGTAGTAATTGATGACCGCAAAGAATACCTGGATGAAATAAAATTAGAAGGCATCAATAAACTGAACAACGATTACCGCCAGGTTTTGCCAGTTCTGCCATTTGATAACAATACTTTCATTGCCATTATGACTTACAGTCATCCATTTGACAGAGACATACTTGCTTTTTGTTTAAAAAAACCACATGCCTATCTTGGAATGATTGGCAGCCATCGGAAAGTTGAAATGACAAAAAAAATGTTTGAAGAAGGAATGATTGCTACTAAAAATGACCTCGACAAAGTAGATATGCCAATGGGAATTGACATCGGGGCTGAAGGTCCTGAAGAAATAGCTGTAAGCGTATTAGCCAAACTGATTGCCGTAAAAAATAAAATTGAAGTAAAATGAATAAGAAACGTATAGCTATTGTCACAGGAGCAGCTAAAGGTATTGGGAAGGCAATTACGAGCAGATTAATTTCTGACAGTTTTTTTGTAGTGGCCGTTGATGTAGATGACAAAGCAGGAAAGAAACTGGTAACAGAATTCGGCAAGACAAAATTAAGTTTTGCAAAAGTCGATATCTGTAACGAAAAATCTGTTCAACAACTTTTTGAAAAAATAGTGAATGAATACATAGAGATAAGTGTGTTGGTGAACAATGCCGGAATTATCCGCGACAACATGATTTGGAAAATGAGTGTAGAAGATTTCGATTCAGTGATGAACGTAAATTTGAAAGGATCCTGGTTGATGTGCCGCGAAGCTGCGCGTATTATGAAAGAGCAAAAAAGAGGAAGGATTGTAAACATTGCATCACGGGCATGGCTCGGCAACAAAGGTCAAAGTAATTACTCTGCATCTAAAGCCGGAGTAATTGCGCTTACAAGGGTTCTTGCACTTGAACTTGGCAAATACAAAGTGAGTGTAAATGCTATAGCACCGGGTTTAATTGATACACCTATGACCCAATCGTTGAGCAAAGAAGTTTTGGATAAATTAATTGCAGCACAACCTACTAATGAAATGGGTAAGCCGGATGATGTCGCAAATGCCGTTGCGTTTCTGGCTTCGGAGCAGACACAATTCATAACCGGACAAACTATTTATGTAGATGGCGGAAAAAGCATTGGAGCAGGAATTTGATATGACCGATGTCATGAACAACGAAACCTGATTCATGCAACTTTGAATTACAATGAACCAAATAAAAAATATTGAATTGCTATCACCAGCCGGTTCTTTCGAATCGCTAAGAGCAGCTATTCAGGCAGGATGCAATTCTGTTTACTTCGGAATTGAGCAACTGAATATGCGTGCCAGATCAAGCATCAATTTTACTATTGAAGACTTAAAGAAAATTGCTGCTATTGCAAAAGAGAGTAAGATTAAAACATACATCACACTCAACACCGTTCTGTACGATCATGACCTTTCGCTAATGCGAAAAATTGTAGACGAAGCGCAGGAAAATAAAATTGATGCCATCATCGCATCTGACCATGCTGTAATGAACTATGCTAAAAAGACAGGAATGCCGGTACATATTTCTACACAGGCAAATATCACCAATATTGAAAGCGTAGAATTCTACTCACTGTTTGCTGATGTAATGGTAATGTCACGAGAACTCACGCTTGACCAGGTTGCAGATATTGTAAAAAATATTGAACGCAGAAATATTTACGGTCCTGCAGGAAAACTAGTGCGCATCGAAATATTTGGACATGGCGCGTTGTGTATGGCAGTTTCGGGGAAATGCTACTTGAGTTTACACTCTGATTTTGCTTCTGCAAACAGGGGCGCTTGCATTCAGAATTGCAGAAGAAATTACATCGTCACCGATAAAGAAAGTGGTAAAGAACTGGAAATCGACCATGAATACATCATGTCGGCAAAAGATTTGTGCACGATTGATTTTCTTGATAAAATAGTTGATACCGGTACTTCAGTTTTGAAGATTGAAGGAAGAGGCAGAAGTGAAGATTATGTTTTCACGACTACCAAATGCTACCGTGAAGCCACTGATTCCGTAATTGACGGAACTTACTCAAAAGAGAAGATTGAAAATTGGAAAGAACAATTAGAAACTGTTTTCAATCGTGGGTTTTGGGATGGATATTACCTTGGTAAGAAGATGGGCGAATGGAGCAACGATTACGGTTCAAAGGCATCGAAGAAAAAGATTTACGTTGCCAAAGGCATTAAATATTTCGACCAAATCAATGTAGGTGAGTTTTTACTTGAATCGCAAAAGTTATCGGTTGGTGACGAAATAATGATTAGCGGCCCAACAACCGGGTTAATTCAAACAACTGTAAGAGAGTTAAGGGTAGCCAATCGACCATGCGAAGAAGTAAAACGCGGAGAATTATTCTCGATGCCAGTGGAAACGAAAATCCGTCCTTCAGATAAGCTTTATAAAATAGTGGATTCATGATGGTGAGAATTTTTCAGCAACGCAGCAAATGTATCGGTTGCAATGCATGCGTAGAAGAGAATAAAAACAGATGGAGGATGTCGCGAAAAGACGGAAAATGCACTTTGATAGGGGGAATTGAAAAGAAAGGAGTTTTCAGAGTTGAAGTAACGGAAGATGAATACAAAAGTGCCCTAAGCGCAGCAGAAAAATGTCCGGTTAAAATTATTCAAGTATTAAAAACAAAATAGCATGAGTTATCACTTTTCAAAAATCGTTGAATACAATTTCGACAAAGCCATTGAGCGGGTTACCGAAGAGTTAAAGAAAGAAGGATTTGGTGTGCTTACTGAAATTGACCTTAAGGAAACATTGAAGAAAAAGATTGATGTAGACTTTCGAAGGTACAAAATCCTCGGAGCATGCAATCCTCATTTTGCGTACAAAGCGCTCAGCGCTGAAG
>CAIYOV010000339.1 GCA_903927935.1 uncultured Bacteroidota bacterium
AAACAACAATGTTTTTTTTCACGCACAAGTATAAGGTATTAAACCATTATAGGTTAAACGCGGATTTTATGTAAGAGCAATAAAAAACGTAATATTATTCATAACAGGTCGTTTTAGTTTTACCAATTTCCTTTCAACTTCCCGTGTAGCGGTGCAGGGCATAAAAACATGTCTTTGTATGGCCTGCAAAGCAACGACAGGCCCCTACACATTTGTGTGCATTGCCTGCGCAGCAATGACAGACACTAACACACTTGTGTGACAAGCCTGCTCAGCAGCGACAGACACTAACACACTTGTGTGACAAGCCTGCTCAGCAGCGACAGATACCCACACATTTGTGTGATAAGCCTGCTCTGCAACGACAGTCACCCACACACTTGTGTGATAAGCCTGCTCTGCAACGACAGTCACCCACACATTTGTGTGATAAGCCTGCTCTGCAACGACAGGCACCCACACACTTGTATGATAAGCCTACTCTATAACGACAGACACCCACACACTTGTGGGATAAGCCTGCTCTGCTGAGCATGGCATAAAAACATTTGTGGCCATGGCCCGCACGGCAGGGAGCAAACTCCAATTGTAAAAAAGTGTAAAAAAATCTGCCGTTTTTATGGAATAAAGTCCCCCTGCGCATTTACCTGTAAACAATATTTTCTAACAACTAAAAACAAGTATTATGAAAAAGACATGGTTGTATTTCGTAAACCCCTTTTTGGTTCTGGGTAAAAAGAACTTTAAGAAAGCCGTAAAAATTTCTACCTACCACGACAGCGCTTTGCAAACGGCTTCGGGCGACCCGTTTTATGCCGCCATGTATGCGGCTTACCATCCGTTTCACCTGGCTTTGGTGGCTGCCTACAACACCTGGAAAACCTCGGGCGGTATGCAAAAGGGTTCTACACAAACCGTGGAAGAATTGCTTAACCTGCTAAGTCCCGTAAAAATAAATGCCTGGGATGCTCAGGTGCAGATTGTGCTGCCCAAGAACTCGTCAGATTATGTGTCAGTGTTTCCGAAGGGGCATACTTCGTTTGCACAGGGCGAAATTGACGAGCGTATCAATGCTGTGCAGCAACTGGGCATGGCTCTAGCGCCCTTTGTGCCGTTGGCGGCATTAAAGTTAGAGGTAGATACTTTTTACGGACAACTGAACACTGCGCGCAATGCACAGTTGGGAAAAAAAGGCGATACCGAACATTACAGCGATATGCTCCGCGAAAAAATAAGCGATAGCATGGTGGCTATGTATGGCGACTTAGGGTTGGTAATGGACAAAACCAAAACAAACCCTATTGATGCCGAACCGTTGTTCGATTTGGATACTATCCGTAACCACCAGCAGTCGGTATTTAAAGGCATACTTGCCGGCAACGAAAACAAATTGTTAGTGGAACGCACCTTCAGCAATCTAGACGAAATGAGGCTGCAAAGCTTAGCCGGCACTAAACTGGGCTTTTACATGGCTGCCAATGCCGGTGACGAACCGGCAGGTTACAATGTAATTGAAGTGGAAGCCAATACAAAGGTAATTGTAAAAGTTACCGACTTCGGTCCGCTGACCAATCACTTTCTGCATGTATTAAATACCGGTGTCACCAAAGGTGAATATAAAGTGCAGATAATTTAAGTAATAAATGATGTTGCCGGTTTTCTCCGCCCTTGCAAAATAATTGCAGGGGCGGTTTGTTTTCTGCCCAACTTTGCACGGTTAATGGTAATGGCAGCCGCCCTATTCCTTCACCAGTTTACCGCAATATACTGTATTGCCTGCCCTGAGTTGATATAGGTAAACGCCACTCGCTTCTTTCGATAAATCAATGCTCAGTGGGTTGGTAGTTCCGCTTTCAATCCGGGTACTGCTGCTGAACACCTGCTGACCGAGCATGTTCGATACCGAAAGCAAGGCCGCTCCTTTTTCGGAAGTGGAAAGAAGGAGTGTTGTTTTATCACTAAACGGATTGGGAAATACCCGAACCCCATTTTCGTTGGGCAATACGCTGATTCCTGAAATTATGGTAACAAACACACTGTCGCTCTTTGCCGAACTGCAACTGTGCGCGTCTGCTATTTTTACCGAGTAATATCCCTGCTGCGTGGCCACAAAACTTTGTGTGGTAAGGCTGCTTTGCAGCACTCCGTTTAAATACCAGGTATAGCTGGCAGCGGTGGCACTGCAATTAACGGTGCTGCCATTGACCGTAACGGTAGGCGTGGCAGGCAAAGCATAAACAGTAAGCGTAAGGTAACCGGTATCTAAACTCAATCCGTTGGCAGCCACCAGCATCACGTGGTAGGTGCCGTTATTTGTATAAGTATGTGTTGGGTTGGTTTGGGTAGAAGTGGTTCCGTCATCAAAGTTCCAGAAGAAACCGGTGATGGTACCGGTAGAAGAATTAGTAAACGTTACAGGCGTGCCCTCGCATACATCGGCCGCGTTGAAATTTGCATTGGGCGATTGAGGCGTGCACCAGGTAATTTGCGGACTGATAAGACCGCTGTTATTATCAATAAAGGGTGATAGGGCAGGAGGAGTTAAATCGCAAAAGTCGAACGAGCCCAGCATTTTACCCGAGTTGCCGGTTGAGAGAGCTGCCACAAAACTTCCAAATACTCCCGAAACCGTATCGGCATTATACCAGTCCGAATCCACGCGCATAATTCCGTTATTAAAAAACGAAGCACCGTGATGAAGCGAATCTACATTCATGAAACTGCCCCCGAGCAAAATATTTCCGCCAACCAGATTGCTAAACCGTCCGGTATTTAGCAGGCTATGGGTGCCCACCAGCGAATCGCTGTTGGTAAACAGGTTAAGGTTGAAGGCATCAATGAAAGTGAGCAATCCTTCGTTCTGAATCGTTCCAAAACTCGCAAAAGCCTTGGTGTTTATTTTACCTAAGTTTTGTAAGGTTCCTAGGTTGAGCATACTATCGGCATGTATAATAGCGGAAGCGTTATTTTTTAAAGTTCCGGTATTGGTAAAACTATCAACGCCCGAAATACTGCCGTTATTAATCAGCAGTCCGGTGGTCATAAAAGTAGGAGTGATGATAGAATCGTTGTTGAGCAAAATGCTGATGTTGAAGAAACTGTCGGCCACAGCAAACAGACCATCGTTAATCAGGGTATCGTTGTTCTGGAATTTCTTAGTGGAAACAAAACCGCTGTTATGAATAAACCCTACATTATAGAAACTATCCACCCGGTGAAGAACTCCTGAGTTATCGATGGTGCCGTAATTAGCAAACGATTTCAGTCTCAGCGTATCGGTACTGGTAACATGCCCCGATTGCAAATACAGATAGCGGAAATCAACCGTTCCGTGGTTGACAATAAAGCCACCGTTCATCAGTATATCTCTGGCAGAATCCTGCACCAAAGTACCACCGGCATTTACCGTTATGCCACCCGAGGGCAACTGGAAACTGGTGTTAAGCGTAACGTGATGGTTGATAGTTACCGTATAACCTGGCAGTGGAACACAGGTGCAGTTCCAGGTAAACGGACTTAGCCAGGGGCCGTTATTAATTGAAGAAGCTGTTTGCGAAAAAAGGTTTCGGGTAAAGGCACAGCATAAAACAAGCAACAGGAGGCGAAGTATTTTCATAAAGAAAGTTTTGCCAAAGGTTAACCCGTAAGGCCCACTATCCTATGATTTTCATCACTAAAATAAGTTCCATTTTGAACATTCTCACGCCATCAATTTACCTCCCACGCTATTAGTTCATGTATTTCATCAACCGGTAGCGGTTTTTCTTCCATCAATGCAGAAGATGAATATTTATTTATCAGATAATTAATGGCAGGCTTTATCCATGGTTCGCTTTCTTCATTCAGTGCATCGGCCAATAACGATATCTGGAAAAGCGAGGTAAGCTTTTCGAAAAACATTTTTGCCGAGGCTTCCATTTCATCTTGCGGTAAGGTTTTTAATTTGATATTGAAAGTGGTGAGTGTTTCTAATTCTTTAAGCAAAAATGTTTTGTGTTCTGATTGTTCAGCCACTCTGTTTATTTCATCGCACATGACTTCGAACCCTTTCGATTTGGTAAGTGCTCTTAGCATATCAAGAATGATGATGTTTCCCGAGCCTTCCCAAATAGGCAATACCATAATATCGCGCATCAGCTTTGGCATAACAGTGTCCTCAATGTAACCAAGTCCGCCCATCAGTTCCATACTTTCTCTGGTCATATACACACCGGTTTCTGCCGACCACTTTTTCGTCATCGGATTTAGAAGGCGAAACAATTGTGATTCATGTTCGTTTCCTGCATCTGCCAAATCAAGCGCTTTGATGGTACGCCAAACCAGATAGAAGTTAGCAACATTTAAAGAACCGAGTTCCGTTAATTTGGTGCGAATAAGTGCATGCTCAATAGCCAGTTTGCCAAATGTTTTCCGGTGCGAAATAAACTGGTAGGCTTCAATCAATGCCCTGCGTGAAGCGGCAACTGCCGTCAAAGAATTGTATAAACGCGACAGGTTTACCATTTCTATCATCACCTTAAATCCTTCAAATTCTTTACCTACCAGTTTCCCTTGGGTATTCGTGAGCATACATTCAGCACTTGCCATTGAACGCACGCCTAATTTTTCCTTAACTCGTATCATGTCAATCGGATTCTTTTCACCGGTAGGCAAATATTTCTCGACTAAGAAAATTGACAGACCTTTTGTCCCTCTAGTATCATTGTCTGTTCGCGCTAACGCAAATATTAAATCGGCATTGGCATTGCTGCAAAACCATTTTTCTCCATTCAGCAAATAGTTATTCCCTTCCAGTTTCACTGCTGTGGTAATGTTAGCGCCAACATCAGAGCCACCGGTTTTTTCAGTCAGAAACATTGCACCGGTATAAAACTCGTCAACATTATCAGTACAAATATGAGCAAGCAAACGCGCCTTATCATCTTTGTCACAAAACAGGTCAATCAATCGAGCCACACCGTCTGTCATACAGAGCGGGCAAAACTGTCCGCATTCGCTCATAGCAAATAAATAGCCCGAAGCAAAGCCAAGCTGTTGCTTCTCAATATCAAATTTCTCACGCAAGGTACCATCCCATTTCACCCGCATCATCTCTGAGCGCACTGCAATTTCCATCAACTTCCAATAAGCAGGATGAAAGCTTATTTCATCAATATTCTCCCCCAGTGAATTTCGCTTTACTAATTCGGGGCCGCATTTATCAGCAAGCATCGAAAGTTCATTCATTCTGCCGGCAGCCTCTTTGCCCAAGGCTTCGAGCTTATTGTTCATGTATGCAACACCATCGGTTGTGATGTTGTTTTTAAGATAATGGCGGAATATTTTATCGCTGCGGAAGAAGTTGGTGCTTGTGCGATAACTTTCTTCCATCACTTTGTTTTTCTCCAGTGGGTAACGTATGGTTTTGGAAACAGTTGCTTGCATAAAGTGGATTTTTGATTTGTGAAGTAACGCAGAAAAACTACTAAACAGTATGAAGTAGCTTACTTAAATAATCTGATAAGTTTTCGAGTTCCCCCTTTTGGCTTTCGCCCAACTCCCGGTCACAATCTGAGAATCGAAAACCTATTTTTTCTAATTCATCTTCCGTAAAAATAGATTCAGCTGTTTGAAATACCTCATCATTTTCAACAGCAATATGATCGAGCAATGATTCTGTATATTTTTCCAATTGATCCTGAGCACCGGTGTAATTATTTTCATTCAAAGAATGTTCAATGTTTTTAATCATCTCTCTGAAGTCTTCATGGTTTTCAAGCATCTCTTTGATAGCACCTTCGGCAAGCAACTCGTTACGCTTACTCATTTCAGGAAACAGAATTTCCTCCTCCTTGAAGTGATGATACTTGTCGGCATAGTTGCGAAAGAAGTTAATGAGCTGACGGAGATTGTCTGAATACATTACTTCATCTTTCCCAATCAGCGATCTCATCAGCTTGGCTTTGCCAATAACCTCCACAATTACATCATGCTCGTCATACAGCATTTTCATTGAACTATTCATAACTGCTTATTTAACTCGGTGAAACTTCTTTCAAGAAAAACCTTTATCATTTCTCTGCGATAGGGGCGTGTGTAAACATCGTTGTCAATTACCCTCGCTTTTTTGAAAACACGGGTTATGAGTTCATCTTTCATGGCAATAGAATCTCCCTCTGCCACTACCGGTTTGGGGTCAACACCGCCCAGCGCAATTTTTATTCTTCCCGTTTTATCTTTCGATACCGCTGTAGTCAATGAACTGAAATCCACTCCTTCGCGCGGACGCAACTTTTTAAACACACATTGATATTGATTGGTAAGCGGAAGGAGAATAGCTTTCAGCAGAGCCGTTTTACTCAGTTTAACCGGATTGACTCCATCACCGGTGTAAATGTCTTCAAGTTTAAGAACACTTATTCCGTCTTTGTCGGCTATTTCAATTTGTGCATCGCAACAAATAAGAACCGGTGCCGTGTCAGAAACGAATTTTGAGAAACACGCTTTCTTCCCTCCGGTGGCTATACAGATGTCACCATCGCATTTCAGGCAATAGCCAACCGCTTCGCGCCACCATTCACTCTGATTATAAAAACTGCAGCGGTTCTCACATAAAATATTTCCTCCGATAGTAGCCGTTTTGCGAAGCATAGGACTTGCCACTTCATGAGCTGCTGTAAGTAATACGGGAAAACTGTCAGTAATGATTTGGTGCTTTTTTAAATCATCCAACTTAACTAAAGACCCGATCCGCAAAACATTTCCTTCAATAGCAACCTGCTTTAATTCTTCAATACCCGTTAAATCAATCAGGCAATTAGTTTCTGCATTCCCCTGAAACTTATTCACTATTACATCAGTCCCACCAGCCAGGTATTTAAAATCAGTAAAGTTTTCAACTGCTGTTGCAATGGCATCTTCTGCTGATATTACTTTATGGTATGTTTTTTCTGCTATCATTTTAAACAGCCATTTCGTTTTCGGTTTGCTTAATCTTTTTCAATTCATCCAATATATCTTCGGGCATTATTGGCAATTTTGTAATGCGAACCCCAACTGCATCATAAATAGCATTGGCAATTGCAGGAATGATTGGATGTAATGCTCCTTCGCCACATTCTTTGGCACCAAACGGTCCTTCCGGATCGTTCGTCTCGATAATGTTGGTGATGATGTCAGGAGTATCAAGCGAAGTAGGGATTTTATAATCGAGGAAATTATTG
>CAIYOV010000340.1 GCA_903927935.1 uncultured Bacteroidota bacterium
AGCTGATGGAATAATAATAAAGCGCGAAGGTTTTCCTTCGCGCTTTTTGCGTTCAGGCAAGAGAACAAGTAAAAAAACATATAGTTTTACATCAAAATCTACAAATCTCACCCAAAAATCAACGCCTCTGACTTCCAAAACCCAAAGTGATGCCCTCCAAATCAAAAGTGATTTGCTCCAGATCGCTTGTGTCGCCCTCAAGATTGAAAGTGATTTGCTCAAAATTGCACCTCTCACCCTAAAAATCGAAAGTGATTCGCTCCGGATTGAAAGTATTTGCGTCAAGATTACACCTCTTCCTGTCAGGATGACATCTGTCACGCTCCGGGTGAGATGTGTTTTGCTCCAGATTGCTTGTGTTTCCCTTCAGATTTCGCCCATTACCAGAGATGCCATCTCTTTAAGCGATGGCATCTCTCTTATTCTCCCATACTAAATTACATTCGCGCCCGCTATGCACTATGTAAACGTTGAGAATCTTACCAAATCATTTGTCGAAAAACCACTGTTCACCAATATTACCTTCAATATTGAACAGGGCGATAAAATTGCGCTGGTAGCAAAAAACGGTGCCGGCAAAACCACTTTGCTTCGCATTCTGGCGGGTAAAGACACTGCCGATGCGGGCAAGCTATGGATAAATAAAGACGTAAGTGTTTCTTTTCTGGACCAGAACCCCCAGTTTGAAGAAGACAAAAATGTGCTCGAAAATATTTTGAGTTACGACCACCCGGTTATCAATACCGTGCGCGATTACGAACTGGCCATGGAACATCATGACGATGCCCACCTTACCGAATTGATGGGCAAGATGGATGAGCTCAATGCCTGGAATTTTGAAAGCACCGTAAAAGAAATTCTCACTTCGCTCAACATCACCGACCTTGACCAGTTAGCCGGTTCTATGTCGGGCGGGCAGCGCAAGCGTTTATCGCTGGCCAAGGTTTTAATTGATATAAGTTTTGGCGAGCGCAATAATTTTTTGATTCTGGATGAGCCGACCAATCACCTCGATTTTGAAATGATTGAGTGGCTGGCCGAATTTCTTTCCGATAACAAAACAACCTTGCTGCTGGTAACCCACGACCGGTTTTTCTTAGACCTTGTTTGCAACGAAATTATAGAGATAGACAATCAGCAGCTTTATATTCATCGTGGCGATTTCAGCAATTATCTGGTGCGGAAAATTGAACGCGAAGAAGCAGATGCCTCTTCTTTAGATAAAGCAAAGAATCTGTATCGTAAAGAACTGGCCTGGATGCGTAAGCAACCCAAAGCGCGCACCACCAAATCTAAGTCGCGGCAGGATGCTTTTTATGAAGTAGAAGATAAAGCGAACTCAGGCAGGAATGAGGACAAGCTTCAACTGCACGTAAAAATGACGCGCATAGGAGGCAAGATTCTAGAGCTAAAAAAAGTGCATAAAGCCTTTGGCGAAAAGAAAATTCTTAAAGGGTTCGATTATACTTTTAAGCACCGTGAGCGCATTGGTGTTATTGGTAAAAACGGAGTAGGCAAGTCTACATTCCTTAATATCATCATGGGTTTAGAGCAACCCGATTCAGGAAAAATAAACACTGGTGAAACCGTAGTGTATGGCTATTTCCATCAGCAGGGTTTACAGGTTAAAGAGGATAAGCGGGTGATCGAGTTTGTAAAAAATATTGCCGAGAATTTTCCATTAGCCGATGGCACAAAAGTTTCTGCGGGAAAGTTTTTGGAACTATTTCAGTTCACTCCCGACCAGCAGTTTACTTATATTTCTAAGCTAAGCGGAGGGGAGAAGAAACGTCTGCAATTACTATCCATTCTTTTCGCTAATCCAAATTTTTTAATTCTAGATGAGCCTACCAACGATTTAGATTTAGTAACGCTTGCCGTGCTCGAAGATTTCTTAGAACAATATCAAGGCTGCGTAATCATTGTTTCGCACGACCGTTATTTTATGGATAAACTGGTTGACCACCTTTTTGTTTTTGAAGGCGATGGTGTTGTGAACGATTTTCCGGGTAACTACACGGAGTGGAGAATAGATGAAGCGCGGAAGAAGAAAGCCGCGAACAGCAGCAGCAGACAGGAAAGTAAAGGCACGGTGCTTACCGCAACTCCGGAACCGATAGTTATAAATAAGAAACCGGATGCACCTAACAATAAGCGCAAGTTGACGTTCAAAGAAAAATTTGAATTTGAAAATCTGCAAACAGAAATTCCTGCGCTTGAAAAAGAAAAAGCAGAGTTGAATGAAAAACTTCTTTCCGGCAGCGCTCCCTACGCTGAATTGAACACCATGATTGCACGCATTGGCGAAGTATCCAAACAGCTCGAAACAAAAGAACTGCGCTGGCTGGAATTAAGCGAGTTTGTCGAACAATAGAAATTAAAAACCTGTTCCTCCTCCGTTAGAAGATGCCGGTCGCTGGTCATCTACCAATTGGCGTTTAATAAACATCACATCTACATTCCAGTCTTCATCGCTGGGGTTTTCAAGATCTCCCTTAAACCACCAGGTTCCTCCGTTTACATACATTCTGGCACGGGTGCTTTCTGCACTGCTTCCGTCCTGATTGGTAGGATAGAATCCTGCAACTATGGCTGCCCATATGGTAGAAGACATACCGGTGTTTCGGTTCGGGTTATCACATCCGTTACAGTTGTATCGTATAATCTGAATCGGTTTTGAACCAGCTACAAAAATGTCTCCGTTTGCTTCCACACTCATCCGGTCCGTGTTATTCGTAATAAAAACAAGTGGAGCATTGCCGGTTTGTCCCAGGTTGTTACTCGAAGGACCTGTATTTCCGCCAACTAACCACGCCTGATTTGGTGTAGTTATAGTTCCACCGGCATCGGTTACTGAGGCCGTACCATCAGTATTGTACGTTATGGAAATATTGTTACTGCCAACTCCGGTTGGGCCCGTAACCCCCGTTGCACCTGTAACACCCTGTATACCTTGAACACCTTGTATGCCCTGAATCCCCTGAGGACCTGTATCACCGGTTGCACCTGTATTGCCCTGGGCTCCCTGCGGACCGGTTGGCCCTGTTGGTCCCGGAATTGGTGGAACCGGAAAAGGAATCCACTGCGTTCCGTCCCAATACCAGAATTGATTGGTGTCGGGACCAAAAACCAAAAGACCCTGATTGGTAGCATTGAGTGAAGCTCCTAGTGAAGACCTTTCCGCAGCATCCAGTTTAGGGATTAATAGACCTTTACTGTTTGACTGAAGGTGAAGAAGTGCATACGGATCAGGATTAGGAGTACCTATCCCAACATTGTTTTGAGCAAACAGAAAGACACTCAAAAACAGCGAAGTGGCGAAGAGAATAATATTCTTCATGAGATTATTTTTAGAGTTAAAACTAAAAATAAAAACGCCCCGATAATTTCGGGGCGTTTTGAAGGGGAATTATTTTCTGTCGTTAACCGCAACAAACGGACGTAGAGCAGGTCCGTTATAAATCTGGCGCGGACGACCGATGTCTTCATTTTTTTCGCGTAATTCCTTCCATTGCGAAATCCAACCGGGCATTCTTCCAAGGGCAAATAAGACCGTGAACATAGGTGTAGGGAAACCAAGCGCTTTGTAAATTAAACCGGAGTAGAAATCTACGTTCGGATATAATTTGCGTTCAACAAAATAAGGGTCATTCAAAGCAGCTTCCTCTAATTCTTTTGCAATGGCAAGCAACGGGTCGTTCACTCCAAGCTTTGCCAACACATTATCGCAAGCCACTTTTATAATTTTTGCACGAGGGTCAAAATTCTTATACACTCGGTGACCGAAACCGAAGAGTAAACGTTTTTTGTCTTTTGCTTCAGCAACTACTTTCTTCACATCGCCTTTATCAATATCGCGAATGTGTTCCAGCATTTCCAGCACTTCCTGATTTGCTCCACCATGACGAGGGCCCCACAATGCCGCTACACCAGCACCAATGCTTGCATATAAGTTAGCATGCGATGAACCAACAATTCTTACAGTAGAAGTAGAACAATTCTGTTCGTGGTCGGCATGAAGAATTAGAAGAGTGTTCATGGCATCTACCACTACTTTATCCGGCATGTAATCATCGGTTACATTACCAAAACTCATGCGCAGGAAATTAGTAACATAGTCGTATTTGTTTTGCGGGTATACAATCGGATGGCCCTTGCCCTTCTTCATAATCATTGAACAAAGCGTAGGCATTTTAGCGAGTAAACGAATGATGGTAAGATTAACCAACTCAGGGTTCTTGCTTGGGCTCAATGAGTCAGGATAGAAAGAAGATAAAGCAGAAATTAAGGTCATCAGTTGACCCATCGGGTGTGAACCGGAGGGAAAAACTTCAAAAACCTTCATCAGATTTTCGTGAACGAGTGTATGCTGGTTAAGCGTTTCTTCAAAATTGCTCAACTGAGTTTTTGTAGGCAATTCACCATACAACAACAAATAGGCAACTTCTAAAAAAGATGCTTTTGAAGATAAATCTTCTATGCTATATCCACGGTAGCGAAGGATCCCCTTTTCGCCATCTAAAAAAGTAATGTTACTTTGAGTAGCACCGGTGTTCTTGTAGCCTTCATCAAACGTTACATAACCGGTTTGAGCGCGCAGTTTACCGATATCAAATGCTTTTTCATCTTCCGTCCCGGTAATAACCGGAAACTCATAAGTTTTCCCGTCTAGAGTAAGTTTTGCGTTGTCTGCCATAGTAAGTTTGAATTAAATTTTTTTAAAGCGCGTCAAAAGTAATAAAAGAGTGAAAAGAAGAAAGAGGCAGAATTATGATTTAAAGCAGGTCGGGCTAAAAATTGAGGGCCAACCCTAAACTTCCGTTATCCAGTATCCCCGATTGTAGTTCCATCAGGTGTTTTCGTTGCTTAAATTCAACCTTGTTTTTGGCTCCCAGGGCGGTAACAATAATTCCTGCCGCAATAGCAATCCCTCCGGCTGCATAATAAATAGTTCCTTGTTTATGGTTGCGGATAATTTCTCCGTCTTTGTCAATGCTGGTTGGTGATGGAATAGTTGTGTAAACTTTGTTCCCCTCATAAATCAAGTACCCCCCTACTGCACATAAACCAACCCCACCGGCAATCATTAAATTTCCGTTGCTGTTCAATTTAGCCATGTAAACCGAATCGCGATGGGTATAACTTCGAGGTGTATTTTTTGTGGATGAAGAATCGGATTGAGCCGAACCAACCACTGCGAAGGCAGAAAATAAGAGGGAAAAAAGTAAATGCTTCATGTTTCAATAATAGAAATGATTCGGAATATAAATGTCACAGTACAGTAAAATTCCAAAGTATCAATTTCCCTTTTTCTTCATTTCATCAATGTAGTCTTTCCAGGGTTTCTTTTTGTAAACCTCATCGCCATAGTAGTGAGCAATGTCTTTAAGGAAAGGAGGTTGAATATAAAATGAAACGGCATCCATCAGGTGCATATTTTCATCGAGCAAGGCAAGTGTGGGCAAAATGAAATTATTTTTTGCCAGCGTAAATGTCAACTGGTGAAAAGGCATTTGCTGTGACCGCGGATTTCCGAACATCGTTCCCATAAAGCGGAGCGAATCGGTTATTTCGGGATTAAAGTCAACCAGGTCAAATTTATCTTTCACATAATCTGCCAGCGAAGTATCAATAAAGGTAGAGCGTTTCATCACCTTGCATGCATTGCACCAATCGGTGTTGATGAATACCATGGTTTTTTTCTTGTGCACCTGAGTTGAATTGAATGATTCTTTTGGCGTGAGCCATTTTAATTCCTTCAACTTTTGATTGATAGTAGTATCAAAAAACGCTTTGTCGAATTGTTCTTTGTATTCGTCATATCCGCAATTGCGGAAAACATTTTCTAAAGTAAAAACCAACATCGGTTCTATTTTAGAATTATCCAGATATCCCTGTGCAAGCATGCTAAACACAAATTCATTTTTCTGTTTATCGAAATTGTTCAGAAAAAGCGTTGTCGGATACATCAGTTTGTTTTGAAGAAGTTTTACAGCCAACGCGTTAGTAGTTCGTTGACCAACTCCAAGCGGAGCATATTTCTGCCCGAGATACTCAACTGTATCTTTTGTTTCGGCATTAAATTTTACAGGATAAAAATTCTGATTGATGTATTGGGCAAGTGCAGGATTAGAATAGGTAGTTGCCATCATCTTTTTACACCAGCCGCACCAGTCGGTATAAAAATCCATAATAATAGGACGCGGAGCCGTTTTGGTTTTCTCCATCGCTTCTGTCAACGTCATCCATTTCACCAAGCTGCCTTCCGCATCAGCTTGTTGAGCATGCGAGTAATGAATAGTAAAAAACAAACAATAAATTGCAGAAATAATTCTTTTCATGGTCCGAATGTAAAATGAAACAGGAATTCTGGTTGTGAAGAAAACCAAAATTCCTGTTTAAAGAATTTACAAACTAAGCTACTCTCAGATTCTGATTGTCGAGTGGAATAACAGTTTTTTGTCTTGATCCGGTGGCATCCTGTGCAGCATCAAATGAGGAAAATGCAATTTTTGCCTGCGCCATTTTAGAATTAAAATCTATGGCAGATTTTTCTTTAGCTGAAATTTGGAAAACATAGTCCAATCCGGTCCATGTAGTAAACCAACCAACTGGCTCTAACATTAATATTAGCCCGTTTAGATAGCTTGCTTTTTCAGATACGGTTGTCAAAAGAAAAATAACGAGAATCAGTACAAAGCCAAATGCCATAAACATGTAGCCTTTATTTAAAGTTTTTTGACGTTCAGCCTTTAACTCATCAGCTATGTGACGAAAGTGCTTGTTTAAGTTGTTGAGGATGATAGATTCGGATTCTTCATTTCGCTGATCATCCATTACATGGAATTTCAATCTGAATTCACCCTTCGTATTTTCGCTGGTCATTTTGCGAACCTCTCTTAAAAAATCGTCTGAAAGTGCACGGTCTGAAAAAGGACGTGAATCGAATTCAGAAAACACATCATCGTATTTATCTATCCAGATACAGATTTCAGGTTCGTTCTGAAACATATTTGGTTCCTCAGTCGCTTTCTGGTTCATATCATTGTTTAACAGTCAGGAAAATGAAATTCAAATCTTTAGGTCGATATGTTTACGACATTTATTTAAATAGGTTTCCTGATATTGTATTTCGATTGTTAAGCTCTGTATTATACAAGGCTTGCTTTGTACATTGAATACTTGTGTATAAATAGCTTTGTAAAGAAATTGAGTAGATAAATCTTTTTTAAAACTTTATTGAAAAGTTACGTATAAAGAAAAGCCCTGAGCGTGTCCATAACAATAAATTGTGAAAGGGGTCAATTATAATAATCGCTAAAAAATATTCCATCTTTCAGGTATGAAAAACATTCGCGAATACGAAAACCTTCACATTGCTTTATGGTTATTAAAAGATACCTGTTGGGTTTCCGGCTGGAGAGTTGCAGGAATGGTCATGATCATCCCAACACTTGCGGTTGCCATTCATATAGCCTGGAAATCGAGAAAGAATATTGCTGACCTGTTTCACAATATCGCAGTTTGTTTGTGGATAACCGCTAATGCAATATGGATGACAGGAGAGTTTTTTTATAACGATGCCACCCGTCCTATTGCTATGATTTTCTTTGCCGCAGGAATTATTGTAGTAGCCTTCTACTATATCATTCATTTCCCGAAAAGAAAAAAAGAAGAGATGGTAGAAGTAAATTGAGTTTTAGGGAAAGGGAAAAAGTGTTCTATAAAAGAAACATTAAAGCTTAGAAGTTGATTTAATTCACTAAAAACGCCCATGACGAATTATATATTTACCTACAGAAATGAAACATCATTATTATTCTTAATCAAATTATGAAAACGCATTAATTGCATCTCACTTTCAAAAAACAAATTATATGCTGATGAAAAATATTTGTATTGCTTCTGTTATATTATTTTTTTCTGTTCCATTGTTTAGTCAGGTAAAAACGCCAGGAACACCTCATGATAATAAACCTGCAAATAAATCCACTGTGAATTCGGCCATTAAACCTGTTGTAGCAGAAGTAATTCAAGCTATAGAAGCTAAAATGATAAAAGTGGAAGGCGGAAGTTTTAATATGGGCTGCACGAATGAAAAAGACAGTGATTGCTATTACTGGGAAAAGCCGGCACACACCATAAAGGTGGGTAGTTTTTATATAGGTAAATTTCCGGTAACTCAAAAAGAATGGGAGGCGGTGGTTGGCAATAAACCATGGTTCTCGAAAGATTGTGCAGAATGTCCCGTTGAAAATGTTAGTTGGTTCGATGCACAGGTATTCATCAATATGCTAAACCAGTTGACAGGAAAATATTATCGCTTGCCCACCGAAGCAGAATGGGAGTTTGCAGCCAAAGGAGGGAACAAAAGCAAGGGATATAAATATGCGGGAAGTGATAATGCCGCAACAGTGGCCTGGTATGATAAAAACAGCGGGAAACTGACACATCCCGTTGGACAAAAACAACCCAATGAGTTAGGTTTATATGATATGAGTGGCAACGTATGGCAATGGTGCGCTGATTGGTTTGATGACAAATATTACAGTAGCAGTCCTACTGATAACCCCACGGGACCGGCTAATGGACCTGGACGTGATTTTTACCGTACATGCCGTGGTGGTTCCTGGTGGAGCGAAATGAATAATGCACGTGTAACTAACCGCGATAGGTATCCACCAGATGCCCGCGATGATGATGTCGGTCTTCGTCTAGCACGGGATTAAACTTTATTTTCCGATACAAAACTTGGAAAATATGGTTCCGAGTATTTCTTCGTTTGTCACCTCTCCGGATATTTCCCCGAGGTATTCTAAAGCACGTTTAATATCTAAGGCTACCAGCTCACCGGTATTCTGATTATTGATTCCGGCTTTTACTTCGTTCAAAGCAGTGTTTGCTTTTACAAGTGCTTCATAATGGCGTGTGTTAGTAACAACGGTAGCATCCGGTTGAAGGTTGGCCGTGGCTAAGCGGTAAAGATTTTCTTTCAGTAACGGAAGATTGTAATGCGTATTGGAAGAAATGAAAAGCAGATGAGGTAGATTTTTTTTAGACTCTTCAATTACCTTATAAAACGGAGCGGTTGCTTTCCAGTTGGCTTTATCAATTTTGTTGCCGGCAATAATTCCGTTAAACCCCAGTAGCTCTAACTCATGAATTTCTTTTACAAGTTCTTGTGGTGTGGTTGAGTTTACATCAAACAGATAAATATAGATGGAGCTTTGCTTAAGTTTCTCCATTGTTTTTTCTACTCCTAACTTTTCAATTACATCCTCGGTACTGCGGATGCCTGCTGTATCAATAAAACGAAACTGAATGCCGTTGATGTTGAGCACCTCTTCAATCGTATCGCGGGTGGTGCCTGGAATTTCAGATACAATCGCTCGCTCCTCGTTAAGCAAGGCGTTCAGCAGTGTTGATTTGCCCGCATTTGGTTTTCCGGCAATTACGGTATTTACTCCATGCTTTATTACATTGCCGAGTTTGAAAGATTCTATCAGTGGATTTAGTTTCGATTGAATAGTATCAATCAACTCAATCAGTTTTTTGCGATCGGCAAACTCTACATCTTCTTCACCAAAATCCAGTTCCAGTTCAATGAGTGAAGCAAAGTTTACCAGTTCTGTTCGGAGAATTTTAAGGTCGTGCGAAAAGCCACCGCGCATTTGCTTCAATGCTAAATCGAGCGAGGCAGAAGAGTTCGATGCAATTAAATCTGCTACCGCTTCGGCTTGGCTTAAATCAATTCTGCCATGCATGAAAGCCCGCAAAGTAAATTCCCCGGGTTTGGCAGAGCGTGCTCCGTTTTGTATCAACAACCGGAGAATTTGCTCGGCAATAAAAGGAGAACCGTGACAGGAAATTTCCACCACATCTTCTGTAGTAAAACTTTTGGGCGCGCGGAAAATGCTAACCATCACCTCATCAATTATTTTTTCGCCATCAATAATATGACCGTAATGAATGGTGTGTGATTTCTGCTTTTCTAAATTTTTGCCTTTAAAAACTTTGCCCGTAATCTGAATAGCATCGCTGCCCGATAAGCGGATAACACCAATGGCGCCAACCCCCTGAGCTGTTGCAAGGGCAACAATGGTATTGGGGGTCATCATGCGCCTAATGGTCTAACCTCCACCAAATCGCCATCTTTATAAGTGGGACATTCTTTTGCAATTTCCACTGCTGTCTGTAAATCTTTTGCTTCAATAATATAATACCCGCCAACGCCCTGGTGAACATCTCGTATGGGTTCTACTATCAAATCGCCATTCACCATTTCTATCAATCGTCCCTCGCTGGCAATGCCATTACCTGCTTTAAAGATTCCGCGAGCCGTTAAGTCTTCAGCCCATTTCATGTGCGCGCGAATAATTGTGTTCAGCTGGTCCTGAGGTATGGGGTATTTAGTAAGGTCTTCGCGGATAAGTAAAATGTACGATGCCATAACTGAGAATTTTTGCCAAATGTAAAGAAGAAACGGTTTTTGCTCAAAATGTTTTTGATGGTTGACCAAGGAATTGCTTTTATTGTACAATGGCGGTTAAAATTTTAATGGTTTGCTTGGGCAATATTTGTCGTTCTCCAATTGCGCATGGCTTGTTGCAGCATAAAGCACAACAGCATAAACTTGATTGGGAAATTGATTCGGCCGGAACAAGCGACTGGCACGAAGGCGAATTGCCGAACGAAAATTCGATTAAGGTAATGCACCGGCACGGCATTGATATCAACTATCAACGCAGTCGGCCTATTCGCAGGAAAGACATGGAGCACTTTGATATTATTTATGTAATGGACAGCAGCAATTACAAAGATGTAACCGATATGGCCAAAAGCGAATTTGAAATTTCGAAAGTGCGGTTAATAATGAATGAGGTAAACCCCGGAATGAACCAGCCCGTGCCCGACCCCTGGGGTTTAAGCCCAAAGCATTACGAAGAAGTTTACGAAATGCTGGATAAGGCTACGGATAAGATTATCGAGAAATATTCAGCACGGTAAAAAATCATACGGAAATTTGATGGGTTAAAACTGACATTTGTCAGCTTAAACCCCATATAATGCTGTATATCATACGGCATTATGTGGTATACTATACAGCATTATGTGGGGTATCATGTGGCATAACGTTATATACTATACAGCATTATGTGGGATATCATGCGGCATAATGTGGTATACTATACAGCATAATGTGGTGTATCATACGGCATAATGTGATATACTTTACAGCATCATGTGGTGTATCATACAGCATTATGCGGTATATTATACCACATCATTTAGGTTTTGACCCGGTAAATTCTTGATATCAATGGGTTTTGATATTTCGATATACATTAAAACCTAAGAAATTGCAGAGAAACTTATTTTAGCCGCCCATGAGTGAAGTGAAAAAAATAAAACCCTCGTTAAGCAAAGGCACCCGCGATTTTTTGCCCGGTGAAGTAGTAAAACGCAATTACATTTTCGATACTATTAAAAGTGTTTTCCGCAAATACGGTTTTGAAGAAATTGAAACACCCGCTATTGAACGTTTAGAAACCCTCACCGGTAAGTATGGCGAGGAAGGTGATAAGTTGTTGTTTAAGATTTTGAATTCAGGTGATTATTTAAAAGATGTTCCCACCGAAGAATTATCAAAAGGAAATTCACAGGCAATCACAAAATATCTGGCCGAAAAAGGATTGCGTTACGACCTCACTGTTCCCCTTGCGCGATATGTGGTACAGCATCAGGACGATTTAGCTTTTCCGTTTAAGCGTTTTCATATCGGTCCGGTTTGGAGAGCCGACCGTCCGCAAAAAGGACGCTACCAGGAATTTTATCAATGCGATGCGGATGTGATTGGAAGTAATTCTTTATGGAATGAAGTTGAATTGACCAAGATTTATGTAGAGGTGTTTTCAAAATTCGGATTAGACGTTTCTATCCGAATAAATAACCGTAAAATTTTAGAAGCTATTGTTGAATTTACTGGTTGCAAGGAACTGCTTTCCGAAATAACTATTGTAATTGATAAACTTGACAAAATCGGAATTGACGGAGTTAAAAATGAATTGAATAAGCTAAACTTGAATGAAAAACAGCAGCAAAAAATTTCTTCGCTGCTTCACTTAAAATCACTCTCTGAATTGAGTTCCATCTTCTCGAACATTGAAACAGGCAAAAAGGGAATTGAAGAACTAACCACGAAGGCACACGAATCAAACTCGTTCCCCGCGGCAGGGTAAGAATTGCGTCGTCAGCGGGCAATTTAGCATCAAACCTCTTTCAGCCTTCGCACCCGATCCAATTTTCCACCGG
>CAIYOV010000341.1 GCA_903927935.1 uncultured Bacteroidota bacterium
TCATCAATTTCAACGGTTGTATGAAAGGGTTGGAAATAAAATAGCAATTCCTTTAACCCGGCCCACATATACGAAGAAAGCCCCCGTGCATTATGATGATGAAATCTTCTTGCTACCACTGAATCGAGTCCGAAACCGGCATTACTTACAAAGTAGCGCAGGTTGGATTTGACTAAATCAAGTTTAACGGTTTTACCTGTGTTCAGCACATGAATTGACCCTTTTGCATCGCGGGGAGGAATTTTTAAATGTGTAGCAAAACCATTCCCGGAACCATAAGGAATAACCCCCAGAGCGGTTTTGCTGCCTATTAAACTTTGTGCTACATCATTAATACTACCATCGCCACCAATGGCAACACAAACATGGTATCCTTCTTCCACTGCCTGTTGCGCTATTAAAGTTGCGTGACCGGCATATTGCGTAAAGCGAATGGTGTAATCGTATTTTACATAATCGAGGTAGCGCGCAATTTTTTCCGGTACATTCTTTTTTTTATAAACCCCGGATATGGGATTTATAATGAACATTATTTTTTTCTTCTGGTGCGGTTCCATTAAAATGCTTTCAGACTTAAATCTAAACTAATAGACGAATGTGTAAGCGCTCCCACCGAAATAAAATCAACGCCTGTTTCAGCAAACGTACGAACAGTTTCTAAAGTTATTCCTCCGCTCGCTTCGGTTTCATATTGTTTGTTGACGAGTCGGACCGCCTGTTTCATTAATTCCGGTGTAAAATTATCGAACATGATTCTGTTTATGTTTCCCACTCGTAAAACCTCTTCTACGTCCTTCAAATTTCTTGTTTCTAATTCAACCGGCAGATCTAAATTGTTTTTACGCTGGTAATCTTGTACTGCCAGAATCGCTTTCTCTATTCCTCCGCAAAAGTCTATATGATTATCCTTGAGCATAATCATGTCATATAAGCCAAAGCGGTGATTGTGTCCACCTCCAATGCGCACCGCCCATTTTTCGAAGTAGCGGAGGTTGGGAGTTGTCTTTCTGGTATCAAGAATTTTTGCATCAGTTCCTTTAACTGCTTCTACAAACTGTGACGTATGGGTGGCAATACCGCTCATACGTTGCATAAAGTTCAGGACTAATCTTTCCGAACGGAGAATAGACTTAACCTCTCCATAAATAATAAAAGCAATGTTTCCCCTTTTAATAGAAGTGCCATCTTCCAGAATCTTTTCAAATTTCAAATCTGCATCCACCCGATTACAGATAAATTCTGCCAGTTCAACCCCTGCCAAAATGCCCTCAGCTTTACAAAGCAATTTTGCCCGGCCTTCTTTCTTCCCGTGAATACAGGCCAGCGATGAATGGTCACCGGTGGGGATTTTCCCTTCAAAGTCAACAATGTCCTCAGCTAAAGCTTCGTCAATAAATTTTTCGAGGTTGTAACCCATCGTTATTATTTCAGCCACGAATTACACTAATTTTCATGAATGACATAAAAAGAAAAAGCGAGCCATTGCTGACTCGCCTGTATTTTTGCCTACTCTAAATTGCCTAATGGCTCTATTGTTCTTCAAACCGAATCTCTTGAATTGCCATAGCACCCGCAGTCGCTTTTGCATAAACATATACCCTATAGTTACCCGATGCCGTTAAAAGGGTACCGATAAAATATTTCGAACCCTCGGGCGAAGTACCTTCATGCGCGATGGCAAAACTTTTTGGCTGATGGGTTGAGAAGAAATTCTTAAGCACCATTTCTGCCTGGCTTTTGCTGTAAGAGTTGCCGGCATCTTTAATTGTAATTTCAACGTTGCCTTGAAAACTTGCAGCTAAAGCAGAAGAATTTCCTGTGCGGATGGAATTAGCAATATTCTCGAAACTCTGCGCCTGCGTTTGGATGGTAAATACCGACACAGAGCATATTACAGCGATAAGTGTTTTAATCAGTTTATTCTTCATTTGTATAATATAAGTGAAATAGTCGGGCGAATATCATGCCAACAGCAGGTATGATTGAATTCACTCTTCAAAACTAAGAAACCCGACTAAATTTGTAGCCCATGAGCAAGAAAGTTATCCTCATTATAATGGACGGCTGGGGACACGGTCCCGACCCAAAGCGCAGTGCTATTGCACAAGCCGACACACCTTTTGTTGATTCTCTCTACAAAAACTATCCCAACACCGAGTTAGTTACACATAGTGAATCGGTTGGTTTGCCTGAGGGTCAAATGGGCAACAGCGAAGTTGGCCACATTAACATAGGTGCCGGACGTATAGTTTATCAAGAGCTTCAACGGATAAATAAATCTATCAAGAATGGCGAATTGGCGAAGAATGCCAAACTTCTGGATGCCATTAATTACTGCAAACAAAACAGCAAGCCGCTTCACCTGATAGGGTTGGTTTCAGATGGGGGAGTTCATTCACACATTAATCATCTGAAGGCGCTTTGTGATATTGCAAAGACAAATGGTTTGCAGAAAAACGATATTGTTATACATGCCATAACTGATGGCAGAGATTGCGACCCGAAGAGCGGTCTTGGCTTTTTGAAAGAACTGCAATTGCATTTAGATAATTCGGTTGGGTACATTGCCAGTGTATGCGGAAGATATTATGCTATGGACCGCGATAATCGCTGGGAGCGTGTGAAACTGGCTTACGATATGTTAACCAAAGGTGAAGGCAAAAAAGCAACCGATTTAATTAAAGCGGTGGAAGAAAGTTATTCAGAAGGGGTAACCGATGAATTTATCAAACCGATTGTGGCTGCCGAAAACTTTACCGCAATTAAAGAAGGTGATGCCGTGCTCTGTTTCAATTTCCGCACTGACCGTTGTCGCGAAATTACTAAGGCGCTTACTCAACAGGATTTTCCGGAACAGGGTATGAAAAAACTGAACCTGCATTATACTACCATGACCATCTATGATCACAGTTTTAAAAACGTGGCCAACATTTTTGATAACGATGATTTGACGATGACACTTGGTGAAGTGCTGGAGAAGAACAACAGAACACAAGTGCGCGCTGCAGAAACAGAAAAGTATCCGCACGTTACGTTTTTTTTTAGCGGAGGAAGAGAAAAAGAGTTTTCCGGTGAAACCCGTCTTATGGCAGCAAGCCCCAAAGTAGCTACTTATGATTTGCAGCCCGAGATGAGTGCCCTGCCTTTAACCGAAAAAATTCTGGTAGAAATAAAGAACAACACTCCCGATTTTATCTGCCTCAATTATGCTAATACCGATATGGTGGGTCACACCGGTGTTTTTTCTGCTGCCATGAAAGCTGCCGAAACGGTAGACGCTTGTGTGAAACGGATTGTTGAACTTGCTCTCGAAAAAGATTACGCCATTCTTATAACAGCCGACCACGGCAATGCCGACTACATGATAAACGATGATGGCTCGCCAAACACGGCCCACACCTTAAACCCGGTGCCACTGTTTTTGATAGATAAAACATTTCATCCGCAACTTCATGAGGGGAAGTTGGCAGATATTGCTCCCACTATTCTTAAACTGATGGGCATTGAACAGCCCGCGGTTATGACCGGGGTTAGTTTGTATTAATTGGAACAAACACAGACCGTTTTCCGTTCAAAGCAGTAAACTTTACTGCCATGAAAAACGTTATCGTTTTATCTGCGTTCATCTTTTTCTTAAATTATCATACCAAGGCGCAACACTGCAGCGACCCTGTGGTGCCAAACAATACCGCATTCGCAAAACTTCAGGATGGCATGGGCTTTATAGGTTCGTATGCTTTGCCCTGTATTACACAGGGAAATTACACCGAGGTGCCAGTTCCTTTAAAGAACTTCCGCCTGATTAAACATTTGAATGGTGACGATACTGTTTACGCCATGCGCATTGAAAGCATCAGCAATCTGCCTGAAGGTATGTGCTGGGCAACCAATAAAGCCGATAATACTTTCACGGCAGGCGAAGGCGGCAGTTTAATAGTGCGCGGAATAACCAACGATAAAGCCGGACAATACAGCCTTAACCTGCTGGTTAGTTTTGATATTACGGGTAACGGAACCTTTAGCCGAGCTAACGAGAACTACAACAAAATTTCGAAAAGCGGGCGCATGATTTTGCGCGTAAACGCAGCAGGTGCAGCCTGTCCAAACCTAGATTATTCGCTGCCCGGCAACATAGCGGGAACCGAGACTTCTTCTGTAGAAAAGCAATAATCATTCATTGTCGTTACCAAGTCTTGTTTTAAAAATTGTGGTGTTAGACTTGCGGAGTGTGGGTCATTGCTTTCAAACTGTGAGGTATGACTTATAAGATTTGAGTCATGACTTTCAA
>CAIYOV010000342.1 GCA_903927935.1 uncultured Bacteroidota bacterium
AAGATTTTGTGCAATAAATCATACGTCCACAAAAAGCAGGTTGAGTAGTAACCTGCAAACCGATACTCAGTTACCTACTTTCGTTGCAAACAAAAATACCATGAAGAAGAATCTGATGTTAATGATGACTGCCGTAGCAGTGCTTTCGCTTTCCAGTTGTTTGGTTTCAAAAAAGAAATTTGATGAGCAGGTAGCATTGGCCGATAAATACAAAGCTGAAAAGCAGGATTGCAACGATAAACTGAATGCTGCTAATGTCACGATTGACGATTTGAATAAACAGATTGCGAACCTTAGTGCCGAAATTCAAAAGTGGAAGGATTTGAATGCTACCCTGGAAGACAAGAACAAGCGTTTAAGTTTGTTGAAGAACGAAAGCGATGCTATTTGTCAGAAAGTGAAAGAGCAGCTAGATCAAATCACTAATTCATCGGCTGCCGAGAAAGATAAGTTAATGAGGCAGTTGGCAGAAAAAGAAAAAGAACTGATGGCAAAGGCTGCTGAGTTAGATAAACTCGGAAAGGAGTTAAACGACCGCGATGCAAAACTGCGCGAAATGGAATCGCTTATTGCTAAGAAAGATTCTGCTGTTCGTGCTTTGAAGAATAAGATGTTGGAAGCTTTGAAAGGATTTAATGCTGGCGATTTAACGGTATATGAAAAGAATGGTAAAATTTATGTGGCACTTAGTGATAAACTTCTTTTTACTAGCGGCAGCTATACGGTTGAACCGCGAGGAAAAGAGGCACTAAAGAAAATTGCGGAAGTACTGAACAAGCAGACCGATATTTCGATAATGGTGGAAGGACATACCGATAATAAGCCTTATATTTCTACTACTACCGGTCCGGTAAACAGCAATTGGGATTTGAGTGTAATGCGTGCGTCAAGCGTTACCAAACTTTTGGTAGATGAAAATAAATTAGATGCAAAACGGGTTACTCCGGCCGGACGAGGTGAATATTTTCCGGTTGAAAGTAATGAGACCCCTGAAGGAAGAAGCAAAAACCGCAGAATTGACATAGTGCTGGAACCCGATATGAAAGGCATTATGAATATTCTTAACGGGGCGAACTAATAATTGTTAGAATGATGGAATAATAGTTCGCTTCATTCCAATCTTCCATTCTTCTCCTACATTCGCGGCATGTTAGGTAAAAGCACCCCTGAAAATCCGGAAGCCGAAATGGGTTTCTTCGACCACGTAGAAGCGTTGCGCTGGCATTTGCTTCGGTCGGTTATTGCGGTGGTTGTTTGTGCCTCTTTTGTTGGTGTTTTCTACGATTTTGTATTCGACAAAATTATTCTCGGAATCTGTTCTAAAGATTTTCCTACCTACAAATTACTCTGTTACCTCACACAGAAATATAACCTCAGCAGTGGCATTTGTATTGATAAAGACATTCCCCTTGAACTACAGAACCTTGCCATGTTCGGGCAGATTACTTTATTGTTTCAGTACTCATTAATTATCGGGTTGGTATTAGCTTTCCCTTATATCATTTTTGAGATGTGGCGTTTTGTAGCACCGGCCCTAAATGAAACAACGCAGCGAAAAACTTCTCTTATTATTCTCGCCTGCTCGCTTTTCTTTTTTGTGGGAGTACTGTTTTGCTATTTCGTTATTATTCCTTTCTCGGTAAACTTTGCCGTCAACTTTACTATAAGTCCAAAAATTAAAAACAGTTTTACGATTGATAACTATATTGATTTTTTCACTGTTATGTTATTGGCAATGGGTGCGGTATTTGAACTGCCAATGGTGGTTTATTTTCTTTCCCGGTTTGGCATTCTTGGTGCCAAGACCATGCGCAGGGTTCGCAGATACGCCATTGTAATTATTCTGATAGTGGCCGGTGTAATTACACCATCCCCCGATATATTCACCCAGTGTCTGGTGGCGGTGCCTATTTATATGTTGTACGAGTTAAGTATTTTTATTGCTGCGCGGAATGATAAGCGCAGAGAAAAGGAAGGCATTATTTCAGTTTAAAAATATAGCTATGAAAATTGCACTTGGTGGTGACCATGCCGGATACGAATACAAAAAAGAGCTGATGAAATTTCTTGAAGAGAAAAATCACAGCATAAAAGATTTCGGACCCTTTACGGCTGACAGCGTGGACTATCCCGATTTTGTTCATCCGGTGGCAAGTGCAATTGAAAAAGGCGAATTTGATTTGGGCATTCTGATTTGCGGAAGCGCCAACGGTGTGGCAATGACTGCGAACAAACACCAGGGTATTCGTGCAGGAATTGCCTGGGGCGATGAACTCGCTAAACTTACCCGTCAGCATAACAATGCAAACATTCTGTGCTTGCCCGCAAGATTTATTTCGCTTGAAGTAGCCAAAGAATGTGTGAACGCTTTTCTGGAAACCCCGTTTGAAGGAGGAAGGCATCAGAGCCGGGTAGATAAAATTACCTGTTAGAAATTTCGGACAAAAATGGGAAGCCCTGACTTATGCGGGGCTTCCCATTTTTATTTATTCAACCACCAGTTTCCCGGTTTTAATGTTTTTGCCATCTGCCTGTAACTGGTAATGGTAAACAGCTTTTGCCAACATGTCGTTGTGATAGATGTATAGATATTTTCCTTCCGTCAATGTTATTTCATCAACTATTGCCCCTAACCGGTTATAGATTTTAATTCTTCCTGTTTTAAATGGCAATCCATCAATTAGGAAAGTAGTTTGATTAGAAAAAGGATTAGGCATTATCTGAACCGAAACTTTGTCAGCCCCAATGTTTGAAATGGATGAAGGAATGCAAATTCCCTCATTTACGTTAGCGAGCGGATTATAGTTGGAGCAGGTCGTATCGGTTATTCCATAAACCTTAGCAATGCAGGTGCCGTTATCAATGTTGGCATTAGGAGTGTAATTAATACATGCGGTATCTGTTACGCCATAAATCTTTGCCACACAAGTTCCGTTGTCAACGTTTGCCAGCGCATTATAGTTGATACAAGCGGTATCAGTAACGCCATAAACTTTCTGTATGCAAATTCCTCCACTCACGTTGGCCAGAGGATTATAATTCATACAAGCCGTATCCATTACTCCATAAACTTTAGGTACACAAACGCCACCACTCACGTTGGCGAAAGGATTATAATTCATGCAGGCCGTATCCATTACCCCGTAAACTTTAGGCACACAAACCCCTCCACTCACGTTCGCAAGTGGGTTGTAATTCATGCAGGCGGTATCCATCACTCCATAGACTTTCGGAATGCAAACTCCTCCACTCACGTTGGCGAGAGGATTATAATTCATGCAGGCCGTATCCATTACCCCATAGACTTTCGGTATACAAACACCTCCGCTCACATTCGCCAACGGATTATAGATCATGCAGGCAGTATCCATTACCCCATAAACTTTAGGCACACAAACCCCACCACTCACGTTGGCTAACGGATTATAGTTCACGCAGGCCGTATCCATTACCCCGTAAACTTTAGGCACACAAACCCCTCCACTCACATTGGCCAGAGGATTATAATTCATGCAAGCCGTATCCATAATTCCATAAACTTTCGGTATACAAACGCCACTACTCACGTTGGCCAGAGGATTATAATTCATGCAAGCGGTATCCATTATACCGTAAATTTTATGCACACAAACTCCTCCACTCACATTGGCGAGAGGATTATAGTTCATGCAGGCAGTATCCATCACTCCATAAACTTTCGGCACGCAAACACCTCCGCTCACATTCGCCAACGGGTTGTAGTTCATACAAGCGGTATCCATTATACCGTAAACTTTATGTACACAAACTCCGCTATTTACATTGGCCAATGGATTATAGTTGATACAACCGGTATCGGTAATGCCGTAGACCTTGGCCACACATCCGGTATCGGTATTAGCCAAAGGATTATAGTTAAGGCATGAGGTATCGCTGGTGCCGTAAACAATGCAGGAGTGTGCAATAGCGGCAAAGGCATCTACTTTACCGTTACCGTATTCGGCATTAGGCGTGCTGCCGGTAAAAGCATCGGACTTTGCAGTGCATATCAACGCATGTTTTATTTCGCTGTAAGAAGCATGCGGATATTTTCCTAAATACTGAGCAACAATACCGGCAACTATTGGCGATGCCATAGAGGTTCCTCCGTTTCGGATGTGCTTGCGTGTAATGGATATTTTAAAGCTGTTGGAAGGAATAGCTGCCGTTATAAAATTCGCATCGCCAGTACAAATGGTAGTGCTGCCGGTTGCCATTACATCCGGTTTAACGCGGTTATCGCGGGTAGGTCCCCAGCTGGAAGTGCCAAAACGTTTTCCCACAATTTCGAGATAAGGCGACTGCAGCAGGTTAACGATATTGCCATAGTAGTCAAGATAGCTGGCGCGGTTAGAGTAATTGCCCACGGTAATTACCTTATCGCTGTTCTGCCAGCCGCTAACCATGGTTTTAAAATAATCAGGATGACGGTAAGCGGGGTCGGTTATATAAACGGAGTTTACATAGTCGGTCATATCGGAACTTCCGGTGAGCGAAGCACTTGCCCATAAATCGAAAATGCCGGTGCCTTTCATTTGTAAGCGCCATAAGTTGGTGGTGTTGGTCGGGGTAACAATAACCTCTACGTGGTACCTGTTATCATCTAAGGTGGCCAGCATTTCAACCGTGCCTAAACTACCGAGAGTAATGGATTTATAAATACTTCCTCCCGGTGGAGGATTAAAGTCGACCGGAACATTTTGATAGGCGATTTTTCCTAAATCTACTCCTAAGGATGAATTGCACCCAATAGAAAAGAAAGCATTTTTAAAATCAACGGTATCTGCCCACCAGTCAAAATACAAATCAGTGGTTATGATTTTAAAATAGGTATAAGCAGAATCGGGTGGAATGGAGTAAGAAAGGTGATACGGAATCTGTCCGCCATTACCTGCTGCTGCTACAAGCACCCGCCCGTTTTTTTGTGTGATAAGTGCATCTATCAAGTGCGAGGTTAAATCGTTGCCATCGTGCGAGCCGTAGTAGTCGCCAATGCTGGTATTGATAACACAAGGCTTACCGAGTGAATCGGCTTTCTTGAAGATATAATCCACTGCATCGGCTACAGCAGTTTGAAAGTTATTGTTGTTAACGCGCACCGCAATAATATCTGCCTCTGTAGCCACACCGACATAAAGACCCTGATAGGCAGTGCCTTTTGTTGAAAGACTGTTACCGGCTGCTATTCCGGCTACGCAGGTGCCGTGGCCAAAATCGTTGGCAGGTGGTGTATGGGTACAGGTGCCGTTATTGATTTCAGTTGAAGTCCACTGACGGCCGTAGTTATACGGGGCCGGAACATTACCACCGGATACTACCTGGTCCCAGATATATTTGATACGGGTGGTGCTGTCTACAGGGTTTTTAAAATCGTAGTGCTGCCAGTAAATACCTCCATCAATAATTCCTACCACCACATTCTTTCCCTTCAGGCCGGCAAGCAGGGGAGCAAAACCCGCCTGCACACTGTCGATGTTATTTCTTATGCGCGCGGTATCCATTAAAAAAACGCCTTTGCCACCGGTGCTTTCAATTTTTTCAATGGCCTTGTTTTCAGAAAAAGCCAGCAGGTTTTTTTCGGGAATTTCTACGGATGAGATATTGTTGTAGCCGTATTTGTAAACGCCACCCATTTTTTCGGTAAGGGTTTGTATCTGCCCTTCATCGCCACGAACGAGCAGAGGCATATTCTGCTTGCGTATATCGCCCTGCTGCAAACGCTTGAAAAGGCGAAGGTCAAGTTTGGTAGTAATCTGCGCCTGTGTCAGGCTGCAGAGGATGGCAAGAATAAACAGCGAGTAGATTTTTCGGCCCATACAGATGCGTTTTGTGTTTGAAAGATAAGTCTATTTCGGCAAAGAAGCATTTTATCTTGTTTGCCATTATCCACTTGTTAGACGAGCGATGGAGAAAAAAAGACAGCAGCTGATGGGCTGAAGCTGTAAATCAATCTCAAAAATGCATCAGCTATCGCCTACACTGTAGAGGCAAGGCTGTTACCCCTTCCTTAATTGCACTGGTAGGTAAAATCGATATCGGTTACGTGGTTACTGGGCTGGGTAATTAAGCGGGCATGGGTTACGTTTCCATTATCATCAAAGGTATAGCTGAAATTGGTGTAGGTAATGTTGCCGCTTTTGCTCTCGGTGGAACTTTTTACAAAATGTTTATTGGGTTTTCCGTAGCGGCTGTCGAGCAAATCAAACATCAGGTTAAGGTTGCTGTTGTTTACGCGCTCCGTATAATATTCGTAAATAGTGGTGCCGGTTACTGCGCTGTCGGTGCCGTAGCTAACCATCTGTATGGCATCGCCATTTTCAAAAGTAAAACCGCTTCTCGACTTAAGTGTGTCGTCTCTGCGCATAAATTCGGTCATCTGTCCATCGCCGTTATAGCTTATAAATGTACTGTCGCTGCCTCCCGGAATCAGGGAGTAATACCCGGCACTGTTTACATAATAATAAGCCGAAGAACCCGTGGGCGTACCGGTGCTGTCGTAGTTCTGCCGGGTTACCCGGTTGCCGCTTTGTGTATACTCCAGATAGCCGCTGCTGTTTATCCACATACGCTTTACAAAACCGGCATCATCGTAACTGAAATTAATACTGGTTGTGTTTGTTTGCCAGTGGTTAACAAGGCAAACTAAACGGCTGTTGTCTTTTTTGCAGGAGTTCATGAAAAGGAGCATGCCGGAAATTAAACCAAGTAGGCTAAGGGCTCTAATTACTTTTTTCATGGTATGTTATTTTACTGCAAAGCAAACAGGTATGCCGGATAATACCAATGATATGCCTCATAGAAAGACCTGAATTCCGTAACCTTTTGCGTATCGGCTCAATGGCCGCTTTTAAAGCGGTTACCGGCCAGGCAGAGAAAGTAAAACACCGAAGGCACCACCAGCCAGACAAGCTGAATAAAAACGGTGTACCCGGTGCCGTTAATGCTTATCCAGACCGGGTTGACGGGCTGCGGTACATATTGCCAGATAATGCCGTTGCCGGAAAGTTCAACAACAAAGGCGGTAACTGCACCCCAAGCAGTCATCAGGGCAGGTTCGCGCCAGTCGAAGATGGTGCACAGGTTGGCGCGTGGTTTCTGAAGCACTATGCCGGTAAGATAATACCCTGCCATGAATAGACCGGCATCCCACAGCGAATGGCAGAGGTAATAGGTATACCAGGGTAAAGGCCACTCCATAATAATGTAGAAAAAAGAGGAGCCCCGGTACCAGATAAAAAATTCGAAAGCCGCACCGATAATAAAACCGGTGATAAAAAATGCGATTTCGCGTTTGCTCACTTTGCCCAAAGCAAATAAGAGCGCAAAGAGCACCGGTATTAATATCCCTACTAATAGGTCAACTGTTATCTGCCAGTTCATGTTTTCTATTGATGCAGAGCCTTAACTCCAAAAGGCGCGAAAAATACACGAAACAAGGGCGAACCCGCCAACAATGCCCCTTTCTTCATAAATACTATGTTGTAAGCAGTGTCTACTTTATGCTTACCAAAACCTCAATATATTCCGCTCTTATGCCGAAGTTTAAATTGTCAAGATATTCAATCGTTGTTTCGAGTCTACTACTTTCTTTTATAAATGTAACTATATCATACCCCCAATGCATAGTAACTGGTGAACCATTAGAGTCAACAGGATTACCATGCCATTCAGGTTCTTTTACAAATATGGGCTGTCCGTTTATACCTTTTACTGCCCAAACTTCCGTTTTCTTATGTTTATTTATTAGAGGAACAGTAAAAATATAGGCGCCGCCTTTTTTAAGCGTACGTGCTATTTCAGAAAAAGCCTTTTCTGGATTGTAAACATGCTCCATAACATCTTGAGATATTACAACGTCAAATGATTCATCACTGAATGTTTGATTTTCTAAATCTTGATTAATACAATTATTTACAATTGAGCCAAATGGTTTATTGGGATAGTATTGTGTTGCAATATATTTTTTTGCATTGTTTTTTAATCTTAGACTTGCACCTCTACCACCTGGAGAGCCTCACCATGGACGCCGCATACTATTTCGTACTCCTTTGGGCTTCGTAGTGCATGGGCCAATGGCCGTTTTCCGTGAGGTAACCAGGGGTTTTAAC
>CAIYOV010000343.1 GCA_903927935.1 uncultured Bacteroidota bacterium
ACATGGGCATTCCATCTGACCATTAAAAAACAAAATAGATACTGATGAATAAGATAATCGAATGTGTTCCGAATTTCAGCGAAGGGCGCGATATGAATGTTATCAAAAAGATTACTGATGCCATTGAAAGCGTGGATGGAATAAAACTGCTGAACGTGGACCCGGGCAAAGCCACCAACCGAACCGTAGTAACTTTTGTAGGCGATGAAAACAATGTGGTGGTGGCAGCTTACCGCGCTATTGCAAAAGCAGCCGAGTTGATTGACATGCGCAAACACAAAGGTGAGCATCCGCGCTTTGGTGCTACTGATGTTTGTCCGTTTATACCTATTGCCAATGCTACTATGGAAGATTGCATTGCCTGCGCGAAGAAATTAGGAGAGCTTGTTGGAAAAGATTTGAAGATACCGGTATACCTGTATGAATATGCTGCAAGTGCGCCTAACCGTAAAAATTTAGCAAGTGTGCGTGCCGGTGAATACGAAGGCATTGCACAGAAAATAAAATTGAAAGACTGGAAGCCCGATTACGGTGCTGCTGCATTCAACGAGAAGAGCGGAAACATTGCGATTGGTGCAAGAGATTTTTTAGTGGCCTACAATGTGAACCTGAATACCACTTCGGTGCGCAGAGCCAACTCGGTTGCCTTTGATGTGCGTGAGCAGGGGCGAAAAGTAAAAAATGAACTGGGCGAAGAAGTAACACAACCCGGTGCCTGCAAAAGCGTGAAAGGTATTGGCTGGTATATTGCCGAATACGGAGTAGCGCAGGTGAGTATGAACCTGACCAACATCAATATTACACCAGCGCACATTGCTTTTGATGAATGTGTAAAGAGTGCTTACAACCGCGGTATGCGGGTAACCGGCAGCGAGTTAATTGGGTTGATGCCTTTGAAAGCAATTCTGGATGCCGGTAAATATTTCTTGCTTAAACAAAACCGTTCTACCGGTGTTAGTGAAGATGAACTGATAAAAATTGCCGTGAAGAGCATGGGGCTTGATGAACTCACTGCTTTTGAACCGCGCAAACGAATTATTGAATACATGCTGGATGATACCGGTTCCTCTCCGCTCATCAACATGAACTTGCGCAAATTTGCAGATGAAACAGCAAGCGAAAGCCCAGCACCGGGCGGTGGTTCAATTTCGGCTTATATGGGGGCTCTCGGAGTTTCGTTAGGAACGATGGTAGCCAATCTTTCTTCGCACAAAAAAGGATGGGATGACCGGTGGAAAGAATTTTCGGATTATGCCGAAGACGGACAGAAAATAAAAGATGAGTTATTGAAACTGGTGGATGAAGACACCCGTGCTTTCAATAGAATAATGGATGCATTTGCCTTGCCTAAATCTACCGATGCGGAAAAGGCCGCGCGCAAAGAAGCTATACAGGAAGCCACTATACACGCTATTGAAGTTCCATTCCGTGTAATGGAGTTGTCGTTAAAGAGTTTCGATATGATTAAAGCAATGGCAGAGACCGGTAACCCTAATTCAGTTTCAGATGCCGGTGTGGGGGCACTCTGTGCACGCTCGGCTGTTTATGGTGCATGGCTTAATGTAAAAATCAATGCTGCATCTTACACCGATAAGCGATATACTGCACGCAAATTGAAAAAGGGAAAAGAGATTTTGGATAAAGCGAAAGAAATGGAACGCAAAGTTTTAGGAATTGTAGAGAAGAAAATTGATAAGGGAGGGCAGCAGTAACCACTAAACAGGACACAAAAAACCATGATACAACTCATCACCGACATCATACACCAGTTTGGTCCTCGCCCTGCAGCCAGTCATGCAGAAAAGCATGCGCAGCTTTTTATGCGTGATAAATGTGCGGAACTTACCGAACAGGTGAAGCTGATGGAGTTTGACGATTACCTCCACGCACGTTTCGGCAAACTGAAATACTACTGCGCTTTGTTCTTTATTTCAATGATACTTTACTACTTCTCTATTCCCGATATTTTGTGGTTAAAGATTGTTGCTCTGGTGCTTTCGCTGGCCAATACGATAGCCTTTGTTTTAGATTTTATGACCTACATCGTAGTGCTTCAAAAGTTTCCCGGTCCGCTCATGACATCGTGGAATGTAGAGGCTACACTGGAACCCAAAGGCGAAGTAAAAAGCACCATGATTGTTTCGGGACATATTGACAGTGTGTTCGAATTTAAGTGGTGGTATAAGCTGGGTCAGTGGGGCTCTTACATCACTGTAATTGCCGGAGCTGTTATGGTGCTGTTTCCTGTTTTCTGTCTACTTACGCTGGTGCTGCCATCAGGCGCCTGGAGCTGGTGGGTGTTTATGGTGTTTGTGGTGTTATCACCTTCAACCGTTACTTACTTTAACATGCACGGCACCGAACCGGTGGATGGTGCTTCTGATAACCTTTCGGGTATAGCCATTTCGTATACAATCTTTAAAAGCTTTGCCGACCCAACGGTTAAAGGAAAATCTACACTACAAAACACGCGCTTAAAATTTGTAAGCTTCGGAAGCGAAGAAACGGGATTAAGCGGCTCAATGAATTATGTAAAGGCGCAAAAAGAGGAATTGAAGAAGGAAAACGCACATATCATCAATATTGACGGAGTGCGTTTGCCGGAACATGTAAGTGTAGTGAAACGGGAACTGATGAGCGGGACTACCCACAGTAAACTGCTGATTGATTCGCTACAGACAAGTTTCGGGGCCAAAAACATTCCTCTTAAAACAGTTACTATTCCCATTGGCGGAACCGATGGTGTGCCCTTTGCACGGGCAGGCTTGCCTTCGGTTACCATTATTGGTATTGCCATAGATAAACTGGACCCTACTTACCACACCCGAAGGGATGTGGTTGCGAATATAAATCCCGAATCGTTGGAGAATGTGAAGAACGGAGTAACGGAATTTTTGAAACGGTGGGATGCCGGACAGTAATCAATAGTCCAAACACAGAATACAGTAGCCTTCATTTACAAATGCAATAAATCTCTGCAAAGGAGGTAAATGAGACGCCCCTTATCTTATTTAATCACGAGCGTCTTCAATATCTTTTTGGTAAAGTCTATATAGGTCTGCTGATCTTCAGGGTAAAGAAAGGTGCGCCATTCCAGTATATCTTCGGGATAAGTAGTTTCGTACACATAATGGTAGTAGTTGAAGTAAACAAAGGTAACGGAGTTGGGAGCTGTGCCTGGAATAAGCAAAAGCGCAGTAAACCCTGCCTGGAGTGTTTGAATATCGTGCATAAAATAAAGCTCCCCTGTTTTGCCCTGGTTGGTGGTAAAGGGTTCGTTGCTTACTATCATAGCATTTGTTTGCGCAGCCAGTTCTTCTTTGGTGGCTGTTTTACCGGCTTCTTTATAAAAGGCAGCAATGTGTTTTTGAATATCGGCTAATACTATTTGCTTTTTATCAGCCGGGGATTTCTTAATGGTGTTTAGGTTAATTGTGAGGCCTTGCACTAACTTTTTATCTGCAAGCGGAAACGTGGCGTTCAAAGGATCCGCATCACACTTCAACAATTTATAATCAATAATAGTAAGTGTTCCTTTTTCTTTCCAAAGCGGTGGAACTTCAATAGAAAGATTATCGTTCACAATTTTATTGGCGTTTGTATCCACTGCTGCTTCAGGCTGTCTGATTAAATCTTCGGGAAGGTTCTTAATGGCTTCTTTAATTTTTTCGCCTTTAGTCTGTTTATTGGTTTGAGCATTTACAAACGAAAGAGAGACAACAAGAATTACGGATAGAAGAATTATTTTTTTCATGCGGCAAGTTTAAAGTTTCCAAGCCAAATTACTAAACAATCAACACCACTCCGTTCACTACTCTCCTACTATTTAACGTTAAGTGGGCACACCTTTGCCATACTAAAAACACCCTTCTCAACGTTACACTTAAAATAAATAAACATGCTGCTACAAATTGTTGTTGATTCATTAACCACTGCCGCCACCGCTGCCAAGCAACCGCAAGCATTAAATCTGCTCGACCTTATATTAAAAGGCGGATGGGTAATGGTTCCCATTGGGATACTTTCAGTGATAGCCGTTTTTTTAATGGTAGAAAGATATATCACTATCAGCCGCGCCAGCAAAGTTGATTCGGGTTTTATGGCAAACATTAAAGCAATGCTGATGGATGGAAAGGCCGATGCCGCTTTGAGTTTATGCCGCAGTACCAATACTCCTATTGCACGTTTGCTTGAGAAAGGAATTAAACGCTTAGGCAAACCGATTAAAGAAATTGAAAGTGCGGTGGAGAATACCGGTAAGCTCGAAATCTATAAGTTAGAAAAGAACCTTTCGTATCTGGGTATCATAGCCGGTATTGCCCCCATGTTTGGTTTCGTGGGAACTATCAGCGGAGTAATAAAAATCTTCTATAACATATCACTGGCTGATAACATCAGTATTGGTTTAATAGCAGGAGGATTGTATGAGAAGATGATCACCTCTGCTGCCGGGTTGATTGTAGGAATTATAGCACACATTGGTTTCCACTATCTCAACACTATGATTGACCGGGTAAGTTTTGATTTAGAGAGCACAACTGTGGAGTTTATAGACTTAATACAGGAACCAACTAAGTAACAGGCAGTAAGCATTTGGCAGTAGGTAAAAAATACAAGTATGCAACTTAGACGAAAATCAAGAATGACAAGCGAAGTGAGTACTTCTTCACTAAGTGACATCATGTTCTTTCTGATGTTGTTCTTCCTTATTATGTCAACGCTGGTGAACCCTTCAGTGATAAAACTGATGTTGCCAAAAAGCCAGGCAGGTAAGTCGGTGGCCAAACAAACCATTACGGTTTCGGTAGATGCAGAGAAGAAATATTACATCAACAATACACCGGTTACTTACGAGCAGTTAGAACCGCAATTAACCGCGCAAACAAAATCGCTTGAAGACCCGACTGTTGTTTTAAGAGCAGATAATACATTGACCGTGCAAACCATTGTTGACCTGATAAGTTTGGGAAACAAGCTGAAGATTAAAATGGTTTTAGCCACTACTAATAAGTAGGCAAAAATAAAAGGGAGTGTATGGAAATATCAATCAGCAGCATCTTCTATTCGTAATTCGTAAATAGTAATTGAACAAATGTTTGCAAGCAGTTTCGAATCAGAAGAAAGAAGTTTTAAAAACCGCAAGACCTCTCTGGCGGCTTTTATCACTATTGCTTTGCACGCCTTGATTCTTCTTTTTCTTATTTGGTCTATTCTAACACCACCCGACCCGCCTTACTCTGACAGTGCCGGTGGGGTAACGGTGAACTTCGGAACTGATGAAACGGGAATGGGCGATGTGCAGCCCACCACGCTTACACCGATTCAGGCAGACTTTGCACCTCCTGTTGCTACCAGTGCATCGTCACCGGCTGCTGCAAAAGAAGATATTGCCACACAGGATTTAGAAGATGCACCGGTGATGGAAAAAACAAAGACCGAAACGCCTAAACCGAAAGCCGAAAAGCCTTCGGTTACTCCTACTAAAAATACTAACACCAATACCTCTACTAAACCTAAGAACGAAAACCCGGCACCGCCTGAACCAAAGGCCGACCCTAATGCGCTGTTTCATAAAGGGGCAGGCGGTAACCCTAATAACAGCAAAGGTGACGGCACCGGCAACACCCCAGGTGACCAGGGCAAAACTTATGGCGACCCGAACTCTAAAAGCTATTTAGATGGCGAAGGCAAAGGCAGCGGGCCCGGTAAAGGTGATTTAAGAGGCGGTGTAAGTTTAAAAAACAGAAAGAGTGCTGCGCTACCCGCCCCTAAGTTCTGTAACGAAAAGGGAAATGTAATTATCGACATTACGGTTGACCGTTCGGGGAATGTGGTGGAGGCTAAATATCATCGCGATGGTTCAACCATCACCGATAATTGCAGTATTGAAAACGCTAAAAAGGCCGCTAAACTCTCCAGGTTTAATGCCGATGCCAATGCCGATGAATATCAGTATGGCTCTATCAATTATGTGTTTACTGTGCAGTAAAAACAAAGAAGGCATTTCGGGGTTCTTATAATTATCAATTTTTAATACCATATCCCCTGCTAACACGAAGCCCTATGAGTGGATGTTCAGATTAATGGTGTTTTTTTTGAAAAACGGGCATTGATAATCATCCCACTGGCGTTATGTTTTGCCCAAAGGCTGTTCTGTTTTGAGCAAAGGGAGCTCTGTTTTGAACGAAGGGAGTTCTGATTTGCTCGAAGGCTGTTCTGTTTTGAGCGAAGGGAGCTCTGTTTTTCCCGATGCCTCGGTTGTTTTGAGAGTTGCCTCGACTGTTTTGAGAGATGCCTTAACTGTTTTAAGCAATGCCTCGTCTGTTTTAACCGATGCCGTGACTGTTTTGAACGATACCTCATCTGTTTTGCTCGATGCCTCGATTGTTTTGAACGATTCCTCTACTGTTTTAAGAGATGCCTCTTCTGTTTTAGAGTTGCCGACTTCTGTTTTATCACACAGTGGCTCTGTTTTAATCGATACCTCAACTGTTTTAAGCATCGTCTTAACTATTTTGCCCTATTTTTCTGGCAAAAAAAGATCAAAAACCTAATTTCTATCATAAATTAGTAAGAACGCCCGCAGGGAGGGGTGCTCAATACCCTCCGCTCTCGGAGATGGCACAAATCCCGATAACTAACGGACCAAACGAATATTAGTGCAAAAACTCACCGCCATTGCCCCCCCTAAACGTTAATCCCGGACATTTTAGGGTAGTCGATTAAAGACAAAATACAAAAGCAAGGGGGAACCCTATCGTTGCATTTCACCTTTGCCTGCAATTTCTTTTCTTTGAAACGCCATGCCATCTGCCTACACCAAAACACTTGACTATCTGCTCGGGCAATTACCTATGTTTCAGCGTGTGGGAGCAGCAGCCTACCGCAGCGATTTAACCAACATTACTGCGTTGTGTAAAATACTCGGTAACCCGCAAAACGGTTTAAAGTGTATACATGTGGCAGGCACCAACGGCAAAGGCTCGGTAGCGCATATGATTGCCTCGGTATTGCAGGAGCATGGCTACAAAGTGGGCTTGTTTGTTTCGCCCCATTACAAAGATTACCGCGAGCGCATTAAAATAAACGGCAAACTCATTACTAAAACATTTGTGAGCGGTATTGTGTTGCGCAACAAAAAGAAGTTTCAGCATGTCAACGCCTCTTTCTTCGAAATAACCACTGCTATGGCTTTCGAATATTTCAAACAGGAGCGTGTTGACTTTGCCGTGATTGAAACCGGTATGGGCGGCAGGCTGGACTCTACCAATATCATTACACCCGTGCTTTCAGTTATCACCAACATCAGCTACGACCATCAGCAGTTTCTGGGAAAAACCATTCCGAAAATTGCAGCCGAAAAGGCGGGCATTATTAAACCCGGGGTGCCGGTAGTAATTGGTGAAACACAAAACGGAGCGAGGATGGTGTTTAAGCGGAAAGCAGAAGCCACTGGTTCTAAAATATGGTTTGCCGATAAGTCTATACTATGGCACCGGTATACCACCGACTTAAAAGGAAGCTATCAGCGAAAGAATCTTACAACCGCTTTAATGGCTATTGATGTTTTATGTGAAATAGGCATTGAAATTAGTTTTAACGCCATTGAAAATGGATTGATGAAGGTGGCCAAGAACACTTCGTTCATCGGTCGCTGGATGGTGGTGAATGAAAAGCCGCTTACCATATTCGACTCAGCACATAACGAAGCTGGCATAAAAGAGCTGACCTCGGAATTAAAAAAACAGAAAGCAGAGAAGATCCACTTCGTTTATGGCACCGTAGCCGATAAAGATATTTCACCGGTGCTTGCCCTGCTGCCTGAAAATACCCGGTACTATTTCTGTAAAGCCGATATACCAAGAGGCTTAGATGCCAGCGAATTAAAACAACAGGCTTTAAAGTTTAAATTGAAAGGTGAAGCCTTCCCCTCTGTGAAAAAGGCATTCAGCGCTGCAAAAAAGAATGCCGGAAAGAATGATTTAATTCTTGTTGCTGGTAGTGTATTTGTGGTTGCGGAGGTTATTTAACAGAGCGTAGTTTTTATTTCCACCGGTTTTACAAGAAATAACTTTTAGTAAAATAACGAATAAAGAAGCTGAAATAATAATTAAACA
>CAIYOV010000344.1 GCA_903927935.1 uncultured Bacteroidota bacterium
AAAACGCGGCGGTAAAATATGGCTCAGAGTTTTTCCTGATAAACCGATGAGTAAAAAACCTGCTGAAGTCAGAATGGGTAAAGGAAAAGGAAATCCGGAATTTTGGGTATGCGTTGTAAAACCAGGGCGCATAATGTTTGAAGTGTCGGGCGTTAGTCCGGAGATAGCAAATGAAGCTTTACGTTTATGCGCGCACAAGTTGCCGATACAGACTAAAGTTTCCAGAAGACCTGATTTGGAAGCATAAGCAGAAAGAATTTATGAAATTACACGAAATTAAGCAGTTAACTGACGACGAAATTAGTAAACAAATTGCTGAAGAGCAGAATAATTTGTTAGATTTGCGATTCACGCATTCGCTAAAACAGTTAACGAATACCGCGAAAATTAATTCCACTAAGAAATTAGTATCGCGTTTATCGACAATATTGACCGAGCGTGAAAACGCGAAGTTAGCTGTAAAATAGCGATTTGAATAAGGAGTTTTTTAAGTGAGCACGATAATAAGACCGTTACGTAAGACAAGAATTGGAAAAGTTGTTAGCAACAAGATGGAAAAAACCATCACGGTAGCAATTGAAAGACGAGTACCACACCCGGTATATAAGAAGTATTTCAAGAAAACGACAAAATTTATGGCACACGATGAAAAGGGCGAATGCTCTATCGGTGATGTAGTAAAAATTATGGAAACCCGACCATTGAGCAAGAACAAAAGATGGCGTCTTGTTGAAATCGTAGAAAAAGTGAAATAACAAGGATTTACAACAATGATACAAGAAGAAACTAATCTAATAGTAGCCGATAATTCGGGTGCGAAACGAGTACGTTGCATACGTGTTTTGGGTGGAAGCGGAAGACAGTACGCATCATTAGGCGATTTGATTGTGGTAGCAGTTAAATCTGCATCACCAAATGGCACAGTAAAAAAAGGTGAGGTCTCAAGAGCGGTTATTGTACGGACCAAAAAAGAAGTTAGAAGAAAAGATGGGTCATATATCCGGTTTGATGAAAATGCAGCAGTGCTGATATCAAATACGAATGAACCAAAAGGAACCCGTATATTTGGACCGGTAGCGCGTGAATTGCGCGAAAAGCAGTTTATGAAAATTGTTTCATTAGCCCCTGAAGTTCTATAGGAATATAAAATGAAATTGATGATTAAAAAAAACGACAAAGTTAAGGTTATTACCGGAAATGACAAGGGGAAGACCGGAAAAGTATTGAAGGTGTTTCCTAAAACTTCCAGGATTATTATCGAGGGAGTTAATTTGAGAAAACGGCATACGAAACCAACTCAAAGAAATCCACAAGGTGGAATATTTGAGCGTGAAATGTCGATTCAAATTACCAATGTGATGCTCGTTGATCCTAAGTCAAACGAAGCTACCCGGGTAAGATCACAGAAAATTTTAGATGAAAAGAGCAAGAAAAAGTATGCTCGCGTTAGTGTTAAATCTGGCGAAATGTTCTAATTTGAATTTTGCAATAGGATTATAAGAGAAATGGCTGAAAAGAAATCAACGAAACCTGCTGCTGCACCAGCAAAAGGTAAGAAAAAAGATGCAACGAAAGTTGTTGAAGAAGCGAAACCGGTAGTTCAGGAAGCTGAACAGCGAGTTCCTTCACGTCTTGGTAATGTTTATAAAAAAGAAATTGTTCCTGTTTTAACCGGAAAATTTAATTATACCAGTGTGATGCAAGTGCCTAAAATTGACAAAATTGTTGTTAATATGGGTGTTGGAGAAGCAGTTGGTGACCAAAAAGTGCTTGAAGAAGCAGTCAAGACTATGGAGACAATAACCGGTCAAAAGAGTATCGTTAGAAAAGCTAAAAAAGCTATTTCAAATTTTAAGCTCCGTGAAGGAATGAGTATTGGTGTTAAAACCACTCTCCGCAGAGATAAAATGTACGA
>CAIYOV010000345.1 GCA_903927935.1 uncultured Bacteroidota bacterium
ACAGGCAATTCAACGGCACCGGGGACATAACCGGCTTTTAATCTTACGCTCAATCGGGGGGCAAGCAACTTTCCATTCTGATTAAATGCAAGTACAACTACACTTGCTCCAGCTGTATTAGCTGCTTCACTTACGGCTTTTGCAAAAGCCTTGGAATCAAAGTTATTGAAACGAGCATCTGCTGCATGAAGCACTTTTTTAACACCCAGTGTTCCAAGGGTTGCTAATTCTTCTGCAGAAGCTGCGCCAAGAACTACCGATACTGAATCAGTACCAAGACTCTCAGCTACTTTAGAACCATAGTAAGCAGCTTCAGCAGATGCTTTCTTTATTTTCCCTTCCGATACTTCTACAAAACTTAAAACTGCCATGATTTATCTTTTATTGATGAGTTGAATTTGAATTATGCATTAAATTGCTTTTGCTTCTTCGTGCAATAGTCTTACAAGTTCACCCGCATTATCAGGTGAAACGTATTTACATTCTTTTGCTTTATCAGGAAGATGATAACTCGTAATTACCGTCAATTTCTCAGTTGCATCAGCAGGAACAACCGCTAATGGCTTAGATCTGGCACCCATAATTCCTTTCATGTTCGGAATACGTGCTTCAGCTAAATCTTTTTGTGCGCATACAACTATTGGTAATTTAACTTCAACAGTTTCGGTGCCTCCTTCAATTTCTCTCTTAAGAGTTGCTACTCCATTTTCAATTTCTAATTTCTGTACCAGAGCAACACAAGGCAGGTCAAGCAGTTCGGCAATCATTCCACCTACCTCATACGAATTGTAATCGATAGTTTCTTTACCGGTTATAATTAAATCATAGTTTTCTGATTTTGCGTGGTTTGCAATTTGAGCTGCTACAAAATATGCATCCGTAGGATCAGCATCTACACGTACTGCTCTATCGGCACCAATAGCAAGTGCCTTGCGAATAATTTGCTCAGAGTCGGCCAAACCTACATGAATAACAACCACTTCACCACCCTGCTTCTCCTTCAGCTCAATAGCGCGAACAAGTGCAAACCACTCATCCGAAGGGTTCATAATAAAAGTAACACCGTCTGGATTGAATTTGGTGTTATTATCAATAAAAGCGATTTTGGAAGTAGTATCGGGAACTTTAGCAATGGGAACGAGTATCTTCATGAATATTGTTTTTAAAATTGCGGTGCGAATGTATCGAAGTTTGCTAATTATCAAAACAAATTTTCCCTACCATTGGTCGATGAAAAGATGAGAGAAATCATGAATGAAGAACGCCTGAAAAAACTTATAGAGTGGGAGAAACAAAAGCCGGATGATGCCTTTTTGAAATTTGCTATTTCGCAGGAGTATGTGAGTGCCGGAGACGATGCCGAAGCAAAGAAATATTTAGAATTACTCACAGATAAATACCCTGATTACCTTGCTACCTATTATCAGTTAGGTAAATTGTACGAGCGGCTGGAAGAATTAGGAAAAGCAAAAGCAATCTATAGTAAAGGAAAAGAAGTGGCAACAGCCGTTGGTGATTCAAAAACTCTTAGAGAACTGAATGAAGCAATAACTCAATTACAAGATGAATAAGAAGAAACCATTTGTGCAGAAGTTTATTGAGTTCAATACAGAAAAACGCATGGCAAATGCGAAGAAAAAAACGCTGCTCGCTGTTAGCGGTGGAATGGATTCAGTGGTGATGTGTAGGTTATTTCATGAAGCTAAGTTTCCTTTTGCTATTGTTCATTGCAATTTTCAGTTAAGAGGAAAAGAATCAGACGGTGATGAACAATTTGCAAAAGAACTGGCCGCGAAATATGGAGTTAAAATTTTTGTTCAAAAGTTTGATACAAAGC
>CAIYOV010000346.1 GCA_903927935.1 uncultured Bacteroidota bacterium
AAAGTGGCGGTTCAGTGCTCCGCAGACACATTTGTGGTTAATCAAAGTTTGGTTCTCCGCATCAACATTTGTGGTGAAAATCGCCACCTTCGCCAAGCCGCGAAACGTTATAAGCAAGCCTGACAGACTACTACGAAGGAAACTTACATTCAAACTTCCAGACCTTAATAAAAGACACTCGACATTTCAACAATCGGACAAATGTGTGAACCTTACGACATAAAATAAATCGAAATTAAGTAAGGCGCAAGATCAACAAAATCAACGATTATTCTAAAAGGTGACTATTATCATATTAGTTGCGATATAGTATGACGACCTTTACTATGTTATTTGAAATATTTCAGAATCACGTACTTGCTATTCATCATAAAATTTAATAAAATGAAAAAGTTATTCCTAAATTATAATTTACTCTTCGCAACCATTACTTGTTTTTTAATAACTTCTTGCGACAATAAAAAGGCAGAAGTAAAAACAACAACCAAAGAACATATGGACGCAGGAACTAAAACAATTGAAAATATGCAATCAGCATATAAAGGAGAAAAAACTGCAATTGCAAAGTATGAGGCATTTTCAAAAATAGCTGAGGAAGAAGGTTATCACAACATTGCTTTATTATATATCGCTGTCTCAGCAGCAGAAAATATTCACGCAATAAATCACAAAGCTGTAATAGAAGACGCGGGAGCAACTGTTACTCTGATAACTCCAGAATACAAAGTTAAAACTACAAAAGAGAATTTACATGACGATATAGAAGGTGAAGCCCTTGAAGCAAAAACAATGTACCCTGCTTTTTTAAAAACAGCTGAAACTGCAGACAATCAAACTGCTTTTTTAAGTCTTACCTATGCTATGAAAACAGAGTTAAAACATAAATTCTTTTTTGAACAAGCCTTGGGCGACCTTAACAGTAATACCTTGAACAGTTTGCCGTCTAAATATTTTGTTTGCCCTGCTTGTGGTAACACATATGCAAATTCAGCACCAAAACATTGCGACTTTTCGTTAACTGACAGAGAAAAATTTATTGTATTTCAATAACTCAATATTATGAACCAAACACACATTCACTTATTAATTACCCATCTTCCGATTTTCGGTTCAATTTTGGGTGGCCTTGTTCTTGCTCACGGACTTTGGTGTTATGCCTAAAGTAACCCATTGCACCGATGATGAACACTGGGGAAAGCCCGGTTACAGCAAAAAGGTATTTGTAGCTAAATCACTTACCCAAAAAGGGGGTTGGGCCTCGGTTGATAAAGTAATTGAACGCGTAGAAAACAGCTACTGGAAAATAGAGGTCAGCGATTTCAAAGCCTGGATGCTGGGCTTTTCAAAATTTGCAGGAGAGTGGAAAACTACCGAACTTGAACCGAACAAAATTTTAATAGAATATACCTATATCTTACATTCGGATGTTGCTTTGCTTTATCCCTTAAACTGGTTATTTGCCAAAACATTCTGGAGGGTATACATGAAAAGAGTTTTAGAAAATGTAAGACAGATGGCCTATAGCAATGAACCTTACCTCTATGAATAATAAACGGCAGGCATTCTGTGCGTGACAGAGTGGTTCCATACCGGCAAGATTTAAACTATAAAATTTAAGATTGGCTATTCAGCAGGCTTAGCAATTCTGCTTTTACCTCTTCGTATTTTTTGCCTGCATTTTCTGCTACGAAATTTATGTACTGAGGATACATCATCTCTGCCTTTTCGGGCCCGTCAACAGCAAACACATAAAACGCAGTCAGTTTTCGGATTACTTCTTCTTCTGTCATCGGAAACAATTATAAAATTTTTATGCTATTCAGGAAAATTGGCATCAATTATTGCCGTTAGTTTTTCAACGGTAAGCGGCTTAATCAAGAAGCGATCTACATTAGGGTCGTTGTTTCCTTTTTGCTGGTCGTCAGGGTTAAGGCTGGTGGTAAGCATAG